>JAUWVE010000034.1 GCA_030617565.1 Gammaproteobacteria bacterium
CCTGTTTGTAATGGCCTATTATCGTTTCCTGTTGGGTATGTGGAACGATATTGACCTCAAATTCGTTCTTATGAACCGTATTCACGGTCAGGCTGACACCATCGATCGTCACGGAACCCTTCTGTGCGACATAACAGGCCAACTCATCGGGTAACTGCACTCGAAGGTTAATTGATTCACCTGCAGGCTGTATAGCAAGTACTTTTCCCAGACCATCAACATGACCACTGACAATATGACCGCCAAATCGCGTATCAGGACGCATCGCCAGCTCAAGGTTTACGGGACTGTCGATGGCCAACTGACCCAGCGAGGTCCGGGAAAGACTTTCTGCTGAGACATCCGCCTCAAAGCCATCCGCTGCCAATGAAACTGCCGTCAGGCAAATCCCGTTTACCGCGATGGAGTCACCTAATTTTGTATCGCTGAGATCAAGCCTGCCGGTATTGATGCTGATTCTCGCATCATTCCCTTTGCGTTGCAGGCTGATGATTTTGCCAGTAGCTTCTATAATTCCTGTGAACATACCTGCTCTGCTCCACTCAGATAATCCGGTTGCACGATGAATCGCCAGTCCTTTCCTGTCGGCCTGACATCCTTCACGGTCATATGGACTCTTTGTGCCATGCTATCAAGCCCCGGTATGTCAAACAGTCCCCTGGCGGCCGACCCCATAACAACGGGTGCAAGGTAAAGTACAATTTCATCGACCAGTTGATTGGCCAGTAGACCGCCGCAGACTACCGCGCCTGCCTCGACCAGTATTTCATTACATAAATACTCTTCCGCCAGGCATTCAAACAATCGTCTGCAATTCACCCGACCAGACTCACCACCCGGAAACGAACGAAGGTCTATT
This sequence comes from Gammaproteobacteria bacterium, assembly GCA_030617565.1. Lineage (GTDB taxonomy): Bacteria > Pseudomonadota > Gammaproteobacteria > BMS3Bbin11 > BMS3Bbin11 > BMS3Bbin11. Next base: position 860 of record JAUWVE010000034.1, read on the forward strand.
CCCTGCTGTTTTAGCTGTTGAAATCGGTCATCTGTTTCATCCAGTACCGTGGCAACCAGTAATGGATGTCCATCATTATATATTTTTGCACTATCAGGGACACTAAGATTGCTATCCAGCACTATACGCAGCGGCTGCCTGGCTGTTCCATCCAGCCTGACCGTCAATGACGGGTCATCCGCAAGTACTGTGCCTGCTCCTGTCAGAATTGCACTGCTTGCTGCGCGCAGTAGTTGCACGTCAGCGCGCGCCTCCGGTCCGGTTATCCACCTGCTTTCACCATTTTGCATGGCTGTACGCCCATCCAGTGAGGCGCCGAGCTTCACCGTCACCCAGGGCCGCCTACGCGTCATTCTACTAACAAAGCCGCGGTTCAGATCCGTTGCCTGCTGCTGTAACAGACCACTGCGCACCTTAATGCCAGCCTGTTGCAGTTTTTTTATACCCTGCCCTGCCACCAGTGGGTTGGGATCTTCCATGGCGATAATAACTTCATCTATCCCGCTTTCTATCAAGGCTTCTGCACAGGGTGGCGTACGACCGTGGTGTGAACAGGGCTCTAACGTGACATAAGCAACGGCACCTTTTGCCTGTTCCCCGGCCTGCTGCAGTGCCAATACTTCAGCATGCTTGCACCCTGCTTTTTGATGCCAGCCCGTGGCAATTATCTTTTCATCTTTAACAATGATGCAGCCAACGCGAGGATTAGGCTGGGTAGTCGTAATTCCTTTACCTGCAAGACGCAGGGCATCAGTCATCATCTGATGCTCGTATGCGCTGAAAATAGTACTGCTCACTGACGATTACCGGTGTTTAAGGGTGTTTTTTTGTCTTAACGATACTGATCGCTGAATTTTTTTTCTTGCGATTACGTTTCAGCAGATCCAGTTCACGATGGAAGGCATCCAGATCCTGGAATCTCCGGTACACTGATGCAAAGCGTACATAAGCAACATCATCAATCAGCGCGAGCTCTTCAATCACCCACTCACCTACTTGCTTGGATTCCACTTCACGTTCGCTGCAGGCCAGCAACTTATGGATAATGCGCGCGACTGCCGCATCAACGTCATCTGCTTCCACCGGTCTTTTTTCCAGTGCACGCATGATCCCTGTGCGCAACTTCAACTCTGAAAAATCTACCAGCGAGCCGTCATTTTTCTTTATTGACGGATAGGGCAGCTCTGTCTTTTCGTAGGTAGTAAAGCGCTCATGACAGCTCAGACATTCACGTCTTCTTCGCACTTCTCCACCATCGTTCGCTAATCGCGAATCTATAACTTTGGTGTCTTCTGTGCTGCAGTACGGGCAGTGCATGACTTTCCTGGTTTAATTGGATTTCCTGTGTAACTGTACTTACTCATAAACAGGCCGTTTACGGCAAAGTCCAGTCACCTTGATTCTGGTCTGTGAGATAACGGTTTCATCGCTAATATTATCGAGGATATCACACATCCAGCTAGCCAGATTGCGAGAATCTTCTTCTGTAAAGCCGCGAGTCGTGGTTGCTGCAGTTCCAATTCGAATTCCGCTGGTCACAAAAGGCGATTGAGGGTCATTGGGTACTGCATTTTTGTTGACAGTTATATTGGCCAGGCCAAGCGCTGTTTCTGCATCTTTGCCGGTAATTTCCTGTTTTATCAGGTCAATCAGCATCAGATGATTATCCGTTCCACCAGAAACAATTCGGAAACCTCTTTCAATGATAGTTTCTGCCATAGCCCTGGCATTTATCACGACCTGGTGCTGATAATCCTTGAATCCTGGTTCCAGTGCTTCCTTAAATGCAACAGCCTTGGCGGCAATAACATGCATCAGCGGACCACCCTGTGTGCCCGGAAAGACAAGAGAATTGAGCTTTTTCTCGATAACTTCATTGCTTCTGGCAAGGATGATTCCCCCTCTCGGGCCGCGCAGAGTTTTGTGCGTCGTTGAAGTAGTCACATCAGCAATGGCTACTGGACTGGGGTATTCATCGACGGCAACCAGACCCGCTACATGGGCCATATCAACCATCAAATAGGCACCGATACTGTCGGCAATATCACGAAACTTCTGCCAGTCTACAATTCGGGAATAAGCGCTGAAGCCGGCAATGATCATCTTCGGCTGATGTTCTTTTGCCAGTCGTTCGACTTCATCATAGTCAATTTCATCAGTTTCTGCGCTCAGACCATACTGTACTGCATTAAATAGTTTGCCCGAAAAATTTACTTTTGCACCATGAGTAAGATGGCCGCCATCTGCCAGGCTCATACCCAGAATGGTGTCGCCTGGTTGCAGTAATGCCAGGTATACAGCGGCGTTGGCCTGGGAACCGGAATGCGGCTGTACATTAGCATAATCGGCACCAAATAATTCCTTTACGCGGTCAATGGCAAGTTGCTCGGCGATATCGACATACTCGCAGCCACCATAGTAGCGACGGCCCGGATAGCCCTCTGCATATTTGTTGGTCAGTACTGAACCCTGAGCCTCCATCACCCGCGGGCTGGCATAATTTTCAGAGGCGATCAGTTCAATATGATCTTCCTGACGAGTCTCCTCTTCATCAATTGCGGCGGCCAGCTCATCATCGTAACCGGCAATCTTCATATCTTTACTGTACATATCTGCTCCCAACTTCAAAGTCACTCTATTTGAACCGCAAAGGCGCAGAGAACGCCAGCTATTACGACTTAATAATTCTGCTGTTCTCTGCGCCTTTGCGGTTCAGATTATTCTTTCGATAGATGCCCCGGTTCCATTTGAAATCACGGGGCTGTAGTTTTCTGCTCGCCGCCTTCCTGTTTTACCTGCAGCAGATTTTCACGTGATATGCCAAGCATTAGCACTGAAGGACTGGCAATAAATATAGATGAATAGGTACCAATGACTACACCCAGGATTAATGCTACAGAGAAGTTGTGAATAATATCTCCACCAAAGAAAAACAGTGATGTCAGCACCAGCAGCGTTGTAAGTGATGTCAGTATTGTACGCGGCAGGGTCTGGTTTATGGATATATTCATGATAGCCAGCGGCGTTTCCTTGCGCATTTTCCTGAAGTTCTCTCTGATACGATCAAACACAACAATGGTGTCATTCAAGGAATAGCCAATTACTGCTAGAAGTGCGGCAAGAACGGTCAATGTAAATTCCATCTGGAAGACTGAAAAGACGCCAAGGGTAATGACAACATCGTGCACCAGGGCAATCACTGAACCCACAGCGAAGCGCCATTCAAAACGAAAAGCGACATAGGCAAGAATCCCGAATAAAGCATACAGCATCGCCAGGCCACCCTGATTAGCCAGCTCATCGCCAACCTGCGGGCCAACAAACTCTACCCGTCTCATCTGCACCTGACAGACCTGTTGCTGGCCATTACTCGAACAGGCCTGTTCCTTGCTTACAGGGTTGATATCGGTAACAAACTCGTTCTGTTCGTTATGCAAGGCAAGCATAATCTTCTCACTAACCTGCGCCCCCTTTTCCTCACCTTCCAGCGGCACTCGTATCATGACTTCTTTAGCCGTACCGAAATACTGCACGATGGCATCAGTGAAGCCTTCAGTAGACAAGGTGCTGCGTACATCCTCAATTGCGACTGTGTCCTGGTATGAAACCTCCACCAGTGTGCCGCCGGTGAAATCAATTCCAAACGACAGTCCACGTATTGCAAGGGAACTGAGGCTAATGATCACAAGCAGCAATGAAAAGGACATGGCCAGCTTGCGCTTGCCGAGAAAATCAATATTAAATTTAGTCCTGGTAGCCATCCTTTATTTACTCCTAAATCGCCAGCTTCTTGACCTGGCGGCCGCCATAAATCAAGTTGATAATCCCACGACTAACCATGATTGAGGTAAACATAGAAGTGAGAATTCCTATAGACAGGGTAATAGCAAAGCCCTTGATCGGCCCGGTACCAAAGTTGAACAGAACAACTGCCGCGATAAGGGTCGTAATATTTGCATCGACAATGGTTGATAAGGCCTTGTCATAGCCGGCATGAATAGCCGCTTGAGGAGTGACACCATTGCGCAGCTCTTCTTTAATGCGTTCGAAAATCAGCACATTGGCATCAACAGCCATGCCTATTGTCAGCAGAATTCCTGCAACACCGGGTAATGTTAATGTCGCCTGGAGTAATGACAAAACTGCAACCATCAATACCAGATTAAGTACAAGTGCGATATCCGCGACTAAACCGAATACCCGATAATAAAAAAGCATGAAAATAAGAACCGCAACCAAACCGTACATGACAGAAAGGAAGCCGGTACGGATATTTTCTTTTCCCAGGCTAGGGCCGATAGTCCGCTCTTCGACAATCTCTATCGGGGCAGCCAGCGCGCCAGCACGCAACAATAATGAAAGATCGCGTGCTTCCTTGATGCTGTCCAGGCCTTCGATCTGAAAGCGTTTACCCAGCTGATCACGTATGACGGGTGCTGTTATGACTTCCTCTATACGTGATTTTACCCTTACAGGGCGACCATTTTCATCTACAACTACATTGCCCTGCTCGTCCTTTTTAATTGAACTCTTTTGTTCAACGTAGACGACCGCCATGCGGTTTCCGATGTTGTCACCTGTTATGCGCTGATTTATCGAAGCACCACGGGCATCCAGGGTGATGTGGACGACAGAACTGCCGTTTCGTGAGTCGATGCCGGCCGATGCATCGATGATGTTGTTACCGGAATAGATAATCCCTTTTTTAAGAAGAATCGGTGCATTTCGGCGATCACGGTAAAGGCGTGATCCAACCGGCACCCGTCCTTCGAGAGCGGCCTGTATGTTGCCGCTATTTTTCTCATCCACCATCATTATTTCAAGCGTTGCCGTGCGGCCGATAATTTCTTTTGCCCTGGCCGTATCCTGTATGCCCGGCAACTGGACAACGATACGATTATCACCTTGCTGCTGGACTATGGGTTCTGCAACGCCCAGTTCATTAATTCGATTTCTCAGCGCAGTCATGTTCTGCTTAACGGAGGTGTCCTTGATTTCTCTTTTAGCTGCTTCAGTAAGGTGCAGAACCAGTGCCGGCTTGCCGTCCCGTTCAGTTTCTTTGGCTGACAGGCTGGTAAAATCATCTTCTACCGTGATAAGACCCTGAGCAAGACGCTCCTGATCAGGGAAGACAACCTGTATGCCGCTATCCCTGGAACTGGTTACACTCAGATAACGTATCTTTTTCTCCCGCATACCTGAACGCAGGTCAGATACCAGGCGCTTTTCAGTATTGCTAATCGCGCCATCTATATCGACTTCCATTAGAAAATGGACACCGCCACGAAGGTCAAGTCCAAGATACATTGGCCTGGCATCAATACTTGCCATCCAGGCAGGGGTCGCCGGAACAAGATTCAGGGCCACGGTATATTTTTCACCCAGTTCATTTTCTACGACATCTTTTGCTTTCAGCTGATCATCGGTATTCTTGAATCGTAGCTGTATACCACTTTCCGCCCTTTCCACACCGTGAAAAGAAATTCCGCTGTCAGTTAAAGCGCTTTTAATCTGCTGTTCAGTACTTGCATCAATCACAGCAGAACGGGTAGCTGAAATCTGCAGGGCGGGATCTTCACCATACAGATTAGGCAGTGCATACAGAAAGCCCGGGATGATGACAGCCAGGATAATCAGATATTTCCACAGTGGGTACTTATTCATAAGTTTTCCAGGTCAGTTTCTTAAGATTATGCTGACTTGATTGTTCCTTTTGGCATCAGCGCCTGAACGGCTGAACGCTGCACCTTGATTTCCACACCTGCAGCAACTTCTACTGTGACAAATGATTCACCCACTCCAGTGACTTTACCAAGGGTGCCGCCAGTGGTAATCACTTCATCGCCTTTGGCAATGGCTTCGGTCATTTTTTTATGCTCTTTTGCCCGTTTCTGCTGTGGTCGAATAAGCAGAAAATAAAATACCGCAAAGATAGCAACGAGGGGCAACAATGACATCAAACCGCCCTGTGTGGATGCACCGGAAGCCTGTGCGTAGGCATCAGAAATAAATAAACTCATGGTTAACTCCAGTCATAATATTCGGGAAAACGTCCTTTTGTTTCCCTGAAATAATCAAAACAAGGGGATATAGCAATAGCCCCAGTTTAAAAACAGCGAGATTATGCCACATCAGGTGGCTGGGTGCCCCGTTTTCTATAGAAATTCTCAATAAATTGTGTGAGCGTTTTGTTGGCGATTGACTCACGCAATCCCCGCATCAGCTGCTGGTAATAATGCAGATTGTGTATAGTTGCCAGACGTGCGCCAAGAATTTCGTTGCAACGCTGCAAATGACGCAAATAACTTCTTGAATAATAGCGGCATGTATAACAAGTACACTCTTCGTCTACTGGACGGGTGTCTTCGGCATATTTTGCATTGCGAATTTTCACATTGCCGTTTGCGGTAAACAGCCAGCCATTGCGGGCATTACGGGTCGGCATAACGCAGTCAAACATATCAATGCCGCGTGAAACAGCCTCAACAATATCTTCGGGCCTGCCAACACCCATTAAATACCGTGGTTTTTCGATGGGCATGAAAGGATTCAGGCCATCCAGCACCTTGAGCATTTTTTCAGTTGGCTCGCCTACAGACAAGCCACCTATGGCATAGCCATCAAAACCAATATTCCTTAAACCTTCGATGGACTCCTGCCGCAAGTCCTGGAACATCCCCCCCTGTACGATGCCGAACAATGCGGACGAATGTTCGCCATGGGCAGTTTTACAACGCTCCGCCCAGCGCAATGAGAGTCGCATGGATGCTGCCGCTTCCTCCTCCGTTGACGGATAGGGCGTACATTCATCAAATATCATCACAATGTCAGAGCCCAGCACATGCTGAACATCAATTGATCTTTCCGGATCAAGAAAAACCTCGGCACCGTCGACCGGGGAACGGAAATGCACGCCCTCTTCAGAGATCTTACGCATTTTTCCCAATGACCAGACCTGAAAACCACCTGAATCAGTAAGAATTGGTTTTTCCCAGTGGGTAAATCGGTGTAGTCCATCATGTGCGCGGATGATATCCAGCCCCGGGCGCAGCATCAGGTGAAAGGTATTGCCAAGAATAATCTGCGCGCCACCTGCCATCAGCTCTTCTGCAGTCATACTTTTAACAGTGCCGTAGGTACCGACCGGCATAAAAGCCGGGGTATCAACTGTGCCGCGAGGAAACACCAGTTTGCCTGTGCGGGCTTTACCATCGGTACCTGATATATTGAACTTCATCTTAATCTCTTTGGTTTATTCCTGTAGGTTCGAATTTATTCGAACAGAACCGGAAACTTTTTAACCTTCCATCTGCGAATGAATTCACACCTACACTATTCGGGAAGAATGATCATGGCGTCTCCATAACTGAAAAAACGATATCTTTGATCAATGGCATGACGATATATATGCCGGATTTCCTCTACGCCAGCGAAGGCTGAAACCAGCATCAGCAAGGTTGATTCAGACAGATGAAAGTTGGTGATCAGACCATCTACTGTGCTGAATTTATAACCCGGTGTAATAAACAGACGTGTATCACCTGACATCGGCTTTAGCACGCCATCAACTGATGCCGCTTCCAGTGCCCGCAGGCTGGTTGTTCCTGCTGCAAACACTCTGCCGCCTGCTGCTTTTGTTTGCTGTATTTTTTTAACAGTCCCGGCAGATAAATCAAAAGTTTCAGCGTGCATGACATGCTGTTCCAGGTCATCAACACGCACTGGCTGAAAGGTTCCCGCGCCAACATGCAGGGTGATCTCTGCCGTATCCACACCTCTATGCTTTAACGTTTGCAATATTGACTCATCAAAATGCAGGCTGGCGGTCGGTGCTGCAACAGCTCCGGGGTTCTGTGCGAAGATAGTCTGATAGCGCTCTTCATCCATGGCACCGGCCTGGCGCTGTATGTATGGAGGAAGCGGCATTTGGCCAAACTCTTCGAATAATTCATAGACCTTTCCCTGGTCGCTGCTGAATAGAAAGAAATCACCTCTTCTCCCTTTGTAGGTAAGGGGCCAGTTGCCACCAATGAGTATTTTTTGCCCCACCTGGGGTGTCTTGCTGCAACGCAGCATGCCAATAAAACTATTATCATCCTGCAGACGTTCCAGTAATATTTCTACTCGCCCACCTGTGTCTTTTATTCCATATATCCTTGCCGGTATCACTCGAGTATTGTTGAAAACAATCAGATCCCCAGTCTTTAGGAAGTCGGCAAGTTCGCTAAACTGCCTGTCTTCCGTTTTAACTGAATGACGTTGACAGACCAGTAAGCGACTTGCACTACGAACGGGCAATGGCGCCTGGGCAATTAGTTCATCCGGTAACTGAAAGCTAAAGTCAGATTTTTGCATTGGAGGAAAGGACGGGTATTGTGGAGCGCGAATTCTACCTCAGCACTGTTTGTTGCGGTAGTCATGTGAAATCAGGACGACTCGACTTGCCCGTGACTCAGAATCCGATATACTTCGGTTCCGCTGCCGGAGTGGTGGAATTGGTAGACACGCGAGATTCAAAATTTCGTGAGCTTTGCTCGTGTCGGTTCGAGTCCGACCTTCGGTACCATTACTTGCTGTTCAAACTTTCCTGTTCCAGAGAGAGATATACCTGGTAAGCGTTCCGCCTGTTAGCCTCAAAAAAAGCCGGAAGGTATTCATAGTCGCCCCATTCCACCTCGTCATAGGCATCGTCAAAGGTCACCCAGTCGTCAACGGCTGCTTTCATTTTAGCCCTGACGAATTCAAGATAATCATGTGTCAGTTTGATCAGTGCCACCGGGTCATTCGAAAGCTCACCATGACCGGGAACAATCGCGGCAGGTTTAGCTACTTTTATGGCATTAAGCGTTGCCAGCCAGTTCACAGTATCTGCATCACCCAGCCAGGGGATTCGTCCATCAAAGATTACATCACCGGAAAACAACACCTTGTCTGGCTCAATAAATAATGTCAGGTCGCCTTCAGAGTGCGCGGACCCCAATGCAGAAATGGTGAATTCGATACCCCCCATCTTGAACTTTTCTGACTCTTTAATATATCTATCCGGCGCAATCAGGCGTGTATTTTCGTTCACCCAGGGCGACAGGCTCACGCGGCGTTCCTCAAGGCGGCTGTTTGCACTGTCTGAATTGAGATAATCAATGACACCCGCCGGCGCCACTATTTCTGCACCCTCGTCTTTGAATACCTGAAGGCCGTAAATATGATCAGCATGATAGTGGCTGACGATTACCATTCTAACCGGCTCCCTGGTGAGCTTGCGAATCTCCTTTAAAAGCAGATCCGCCAGCGCCGGGGTTCCCAATGCATCGAAGACGACGACACCGTCACCAGTGATAACAAAGGCAGCATTGGAAACGAAACCTTCATTCTCAATAGCCGTACCCGCCATGCCTTTCACATACCAGACATGATCCGACACCTTGATTGCCTGCATGTCTACATCGGGTTGCTCAGCAGGATTTGCAGCATAGGATGGCAGCAGTGGGAGAAATAAAATAAGAACAGTAGCCAGTTTCAACATATCAGCACCTCTATAGACTTTCACATTTTTTTCTTTTATTCAGAAAAAATGTCTTCAGTAAAGTAGCGCACTCCTGTTGCAATACGCCATTAACCACATCAACACGATGGTTCAAATGGGGTGAATTTAGTAGATTATATACACTGCCTGCAGATCCAGTACGGGGATCCGGTGTAGCGAAAACCAGTCGTTTTATTCTTGCATGAACCATAGCACCTGCGCACATCGGGCAGGGTTCAAGAGTCACAAAAAGGGTGGTTTCAGGTAAACGATAGTTTTCAAGCCCGGCTGCTGCCTCACGCAATGCAATGATCTCGGCATGTGCAGTCGGGTCATTTCCTGATATAGGCTGATTCGACCCTTTACCGATACATTGATTATCAGAATCTACAAGTATCGCACCAACCGGCACTTCACCCTGCCCTGCAGCCTTTTGCGCCAGCTCGTAGGCTTTTTTCATCCAGTAGAGATCGGTCTTACGATGCTCTTCTGAAGTCATTTGAGTATCACTGTCATTCCCATTCGATAGTAGCAGGCGGCTTTCCTGAGATATCGTAACTGACCCGTGCAATACCCTCGATCTCGTTAATAATACGGCGTGAAACAAGATCAAGGAAATCGTACGGTAAATGTGCCCAGCGTGCTGTCATGAAATCGATAGTTTCTACAGCTCTGAGAGCAACCACATACTGATACCTGCGGTTATCACCGACTACACCGACAGATTTGACCGGGAGGAATACCGTGAATGCCTGTGACACCTTGTCATACAGGTCATGGCTATAAAGTTCTTCGATAAATATATGGTCAGCCCGGCGCAGAAGTTCTGCAAATTCCTTTTTTACTTCTCCGAGTATGCGCACACCCAGTCCGGGTCCGGGGAATGGATGCCGAAACACCATCTCGGAAGGTAAACCCAGCTCGATGCCAAGTTTTCGTACTTCGTCCTTGAACAGCTCTCTCAGCGGTTCGAGCAATTCAAGGTTCATATCATCTGGCAGTCCCCCGACATTATGATGTGATTTGATAACTTTGGCTTTTCCAGTTTTCGATCCTGCAGACTCAATGACATCGGGATAGATGGTTCCCTGTGCAAGCCATTTCACATTAGCAAGCTTGCCTGCCTCTTCATCAAACACCTCGATAAAGGTGTGGCCAATGATTTTACGTTTCTTCTCCGGGTCGGCTTCACCTTTCAGCTTGGTCAGGAAACGTTCCTCGGCATCAACACGAATTACCCGCACACCCATGTGCTCGGCAAACGTGGCCATCACCTGGTCGCCTTCATGCAGGCGTAGCAGACCGTTGTCAACAAAAACGCAGGTCAATTTTTCGCC
>JAUWVE010000135.1 GCA_030617565.1 Gammaproteobacteria bacterium
TGGTAGCGGTGATCAACGAGGAACTAGAGAATGGCTAAGAATGCATTTTATGCACAATCAGGTGGTGTGACCGCCGTTATTAACGCGTCAGCCTGTGGCGTCATCGAAACAGCCCGCAAGCACAGCGACAAAATCGGCACCGTCTACGCGGGCCGCAATGGCATCATCGGTGCGCTGGCCGAAGACCTGATTGATACGTCGCTGGAATCCGATGCCGATATTGCTGCGCTGCGCCATACCCCATCAGGTGGTTTTGGCTCATGTCGCTTCAAGCTGAAAGGCCTGGAAGAGAGCAAGGCTGAATACGAGCGTTTGATCGAAGTGTTCAAAGCTCACGATATTGGCTATTTCTTTTATAACGGCGGCGGTGATTCTGCCGATACCTGCTACAAGATTTCCCAGCTGTCTGAAAAAATGGGTTACCCGATTCAGGCCATCCATGTCCCTAAGACAGTGGATAATGATCTGCCGATCACTGATACCTGTCCGGGTTTTGGCTCAGTTGCCAAGTACATTGCCGTATCCACTCTTGAAGCCTCCTTTGATGTGCGCTCCATGGCCAAGACATCAACCAAGATTTTTGTGCTTGAAGTTATGGGGCGTCATGCAGGCTGGATTGCTGCCGCTGGTGGCCTGGTCGAAGATCAGGGTATCCCTGTTGTCATCCTGTTCCCTGAAGTGGAATTCGATAAAGAAAAGTTCATGGCGAAAGTCAAAGCCAAGGTTGAAGAGCATGGCTTCTGCACCATCGTCGTTTCTGAAGGCGCACACTGGCCGGATGGCAAGTTCCTTGCTGAGCAGGGGACACGCGATGCCTTTGGTCATGCCCAGTTAGGCGGTGCGGCACCGGTCGTTGCCAATATGGTTAAAGATGAACTGGGGTTAAAGTTTCACTGGGCGGTTGCGGATTATCTGCAGCGTGCAGCACGTCACCTGGCGTCGAAAACAGATGTTGAACAGGCCTACGCGGTCGGTAAAGCGGGTGTAGAATTTGCTATCAGCGGAGATAATGCCATCATGCCTGCTATTGAACGTATTTCGAATGACCCGTTCGAATGGAAAATTGGCAAAGCAGCGTTATCTGAAGTGGCTAATGTAGAGAAAATGATGCCGATGGACTTTATTTCTGATGACGGTTTCGGCATTACCGATGCCTGTAAGGAATATCTGCTGCCATTGATTCAGGGTGAAGATTATCCCCCTTACAAAAATGGCCTGCCAGACTACGTGACACTGAAAAATATTTCCATCGATAAGAAGTTACCTGCCTTCGAAGTGTAGTTGAATGAGCCCCGGAAAACCGGGGCTTTTTTCAATGACTCTAAACAGGGCAAAAGATTTACTGCTGATACAGATTGAATTTGGTAGTTTTATAAAGGGTATACCACCAAACCATTTTATCTGAGGCCAATCGTGAACACGGCAGCAGGTGGTCGATAAGCTGATATGGGATTGATGACGTATTTGGTTTTGTCGTGGGCCCCCTGCCCTGTTTGATGGCGGACTTGCGGTGTCGGATAAACACAATCCGCAGGACTGAAAATCAGACTGCCAGCATGCTTATCTGCTTTTTTATGCCAGGGGTAAAAAATTAAATACACGTCATCTTAAAGACGTTGTATCTTGTTACATTGATTTACATCAATTTATTTGTCACTGAAGAGCTGTATAAAGACGTCTCGACAGGACTTTAGGAGTAACTTATGTCAACTACGCAATTGTTATTTATCTTCTGGGCAGCCTTGCTTGCTGTCGTATACGGTATTGTCACCACACGCTGGATCAAAGGCCTGCCTTCTGGCAACGATCGTGTGCAGGAGATTGCAGCCGCGATTTCTGAAGGTGCTCGCGCCTACCTGACGCGCCAGTACAAAGCAATTTCCATTGTCGGCACGATCATCTTTTTAGTGATAGGTTTTTTCCTCGACTGGACGACGGCTATAGGCTTTGCTGTTGGCGCGATACTGTCAGGTGCTGCTGGCTTTATTGGTATGAATGTCTCCGTTATGGCGAATTCACGTACGGCAACGGCGGCTGAGAAAGGTATCAATGCCGCGTTCCAGGTGGCGTTTCGCGGTGGTGCTATTACCGGCATGCTGGTAGTGGGACTCGGCCTCGCCGGTGTGGCAGGCTATTATGCAATCCTGCTAGGCATGGGGGTTTCTGAAGTCGATGCCCTGCACAGTCTGGTGGGTGTTGCCTTCGGCGGCTCGCTGATTTCTATTTTTGCTCGTCTGGGTGGCGGTATTTTTACCAAGGGTGCTGATGTCGGTGCCGATATTGTCGGCAAGGTTGAAGCCGGTATTCCGGAGGATGACCCACGCAACCCTGCCGTCATCGCTGACAATGTCGGTGATAATGTTGGTGACTGCGCAGGAATGGCTGCGGATCTGTTCGAAACCTATGCTGTGACTATTATCGCTACCATGTTTCTTGGTGGTGTCCTGTTCCCTGAAGCCGGGTCTGGTGTCGTTGTCTATCCATTAATGCTGGGTGCGGTTTCTATCATTGCTTCGGTTATTGGTACCTTTTTTGTCAAAGTAACCAATAAAGGACGAGTTATGATGGCGCTGTATAAGGGCTTGATTGTCTCAGGTGGCATAGCATTCGCCTCTTACTATTTTGTAACACAGTCAATACTGGGCGAGAGTATTATGATTGACGGTGTTGCTGTGTCGACGATGAACCTGTTTTATGCTGCTGGTATTGGTTTGCTATTAACGGCTGCAATGGTGGTGATCACCGAATACTATACAGCGACAGAATTCGGTCCAGTGCGCGCTATTGCTAAAGCATCCACTACCGGTGACGGTACCAATGTTATTGCCGGGCTGGGTGTCTCTATGAAGTCGACTACATTGCCTGTACTCGCCGTCTGTGGCGCTATCTGGGGAACCTATGAGCTCGCTGGCTTATACGGTATAGCCATTGGTGCGACAGCGATGTTGTCAATGACAGGCATCATCGTGGCGCTGGATGCCTATGGCCCGATTACCGATAATGCTGGTGGTATCGCTGAAATGGCGAATTTACCAGAAGAGATTCGTAATATTACCGATCCTCTGGATGCCGTGGGAAATACTACCAAGGCGGTTACCAAGGGCTATGCGATTGGTTCAGCGGGCCTGGCAGCACTGGTACTGTTCGCTGATTACACTCATGCTGTAGGCGAAAGCATTACCTTTGATCTGTCTAACCACATGGTCATCATCGGCCTGTTCATCGGCGGCATGGTGCCTTATCTGTTTGCCGCAATGGGTATGGAAGCGGTTGGACGTGCGGCGGGTGGCATTGTTAATGAAGTACGCCGTCAGTTTAGAACTATGCCGGGCATTATGGATTACACCCAGAAGCCTGATTATTCACGTGCAGTGGATATGCTGACCAAAGCGGCGATCAAGGAGATGATTATTCCTTCTTTACTGCCTTTGCTGGTTCCTGTTCTAGTCGGTGTGCTGCTTGGGCCACAGGCTCTGGGCGGTATGCTGATCGGCAGTATCGTTACCGGCATATTCCTGGCAATATCAATGACCACCGGCGGTGGAGCATGGGATAACGCCAAAAAATATATCGAAGACGGTAATCATGGCGGCAAGGGCTCGGATGCCCACAAAGCAGCTATTACCGGCGATACTGTTGGTGATCCATACAAGGATACCGCGGGTCCTGCCATTAACCCGATGATCAAAATCATCAACATCGTTGCCTTGTTGATTGTACCGATTATCTGATTATCAAAGAGATCTACTAAAAAGGCCGGACATTGTCCGGCCTTTTTTTTGTTTTCTGGTCGCTGGCAACAGTATAATCCCTGTTTTTACCCATGGGCTAAAAAGATATGAATCTTGACAGAGTATCCTCAGGCGCTGATATGCCGAATGAAATCAATGTAATTATTGAAATCCCTTCACATTCAGATCCGGTTAAATATGAAGTAGACAAGGAGACCGGTGCGATGTTTGTTGACCGTTTCATGGGTACGGCCATGCATTACCCGTGCAATTACGGCTATGTACCGCATACACTTTCTAAAGATGGCGATCCGGCGGATGTACTGGTGGTCACCCCGGTTCCGCTGATTAGCGGTTCGGTCATTGCCTGCCGCCCTGTCGGCGTTCTGAAAATGACAGATGAATCCGGCGATGATGCCAAAATTCTAGCCGTTCCGACCACCAAATTGTGCCGTAGCTACGAATGTGTCAATGAGCTGAAAGACATGCCACAGGTACTGGTGAATCAGATCGCCCATTTCTTTGAACACTATAAAGACCTGGATGAGGGCAAGTGGGTACGTGTCGAAGGCTGGGGTGGTGT
>JAUWVE010000210.1 GCA_030617565.1 Gammaproteobacteria bacterium
ACTGCCAATGCCGTTTGTAATGCTGCAACAGCTCGATCCTGACCTTTACAGGGTTTGGCCGGTGTCAGCTCATCACTGGAACTGACATTAAATAAGCTGTCATCCGTGGCAAGCTGAAGCTTGCTTGAGCTTAGTATTTCTATTGCCATTTACACTCTCACATTTTCCAGAAATGCAGAGACTTCAGAAAAGTCCCTGGTACGTTTCATTGGTGGCAGGCTGCGGGTAAAAATTTTACCGTATGATTTGCTTACCAGTCGGGCATCACAAAGAACAAACACACCTCTGTCATCGACAGACCGAATCAGGCGGCCAGCTCCCTGCCTTAATGATACAACGGCCTGAGGCAGCTGCAGAGTCATAAATGGATTGAGTCCGGCGTTTCTGACTGCTCGACTGCGTGCCTGCAATACCGGATCATCCGGTGCAGCAAAGGGAAGTTTATCAATAATCACCATAGACAGCGCATCACCCTTAACATCGACCCCTTCCCAGAAACTGCCTGTGCCCAGCAACACCGCATCGCCTTCCTGGCGAAAACGTTGCAGGAGTTCATGCCGGGGTGCCTCACCCTGCACCAGCATAGGATAATCAAGGCGGTCTTTAAGCAGTTCGGCCGCCTCATTCAAGGCACGAAAGCTGGTGAACAGAAGAAACGCCCTGCCCTGGGAAATCTTGATCAATTTTTCAGCCAGTTCTACCACCATGCGGGTATGAGCAGAATCATTCGGTTCTGGCAAACCTTCAGGCAAATAAAACAGGGCCTGGTCTGTATAGTTAAATGGACCGGGCCAGACATCCGTTGCCGCATTCTCCAGGCCCAGCTGTTTTTGATAATGGCTAAAACTACCTGAAACTGCCAGCGTTGCAGATGTAAAAATAATCGCCCTGTCCAGTTCACAGACCAGCTCTCTGAATTTATCAGCAATATTCAATGGCGTACTATGTAATTGAAAACCTGTTTTACTGGTCTCATACCAGCGGATAAATTCCTCGCTGTTATCATTCCCCAGCGAAGCCAGTCGGTCAACGATCACCTGTGTGCGCTGATAACAGTTCTCCAGCTGGTCGCCCTTGGCAGAGTCAAGCTCCAGCACTTCCAGCATTTTCTGCAAACCCTGTTTTAAAGTCTGCAGAGCAGTATTAAAATCAGGTCGGTCTTCGAGTTGTGACCAGCTTCCCTTACTTACTGAAGCCCCCATTGCCAGACGGCATTCTTTAGCCAGAATTTCGAGCTCATCGATGCGATTATCTAATCCGCTAATACCACTCTTTTCAGCAACATCTGCCAATCGTGTATCCCGGCATAGATCGAGCATCTGACGTTGGCTCACACCCGTGCTGAAATACATGCTGGCTGTATCCGGCACCTGGTGTGCTTCATCAAATATCACCACATCAACCTTCGGCAATAGCTGACCAAAACCTTCTTCTTTGAGCGCGATATCTGCCAGGAAGAGATGATGATTGACGACCAGGATATCTGCTTCCATGGCATCCTTCCTGGCGCTATTAACAAAGCAATCATCATAATGCTGGCACTTGCTGCCTATACAGTTATCCACTGTAGAAGTCACATCCGACCAGACTCTGGATTGTTCTGGCACGCCGCTGACTTCAGCGATGTCGCCATGTAATGTCGTTAATGACCATTTGCTGATTACGGCAAGATCAACTTTTGGAAACGCTTGATAGCCAGACTGATCAATCTCCGCCTGTTCAAGGCGCTGCCGACAAAGATAATTGGAGCGCCCTTTTAACAGCGACATCGTGACAGGGACTTCCAGGGCACGCCTAACCAGCGGCAGGTCGTGTTTGTACAATTGATCCTGTAGATGACGGGTACCGGTTGATACCAGCACTTTCTTACCTGACAACATGGCGGGTACCAGGTAGGCCAAAGTCTTACCGGTGCCGGTACCCGACTCGGCAATCAGTATTTCTTTGTCTGTTATTGCCTGCTCGATTCGTTTTGCCATTTGCTGCTGAGATTCACGGACATGATAATTGTCCAGCAGACTGGCAAAGGGGCCGTCTTTTCCAAGCAAAGAGGTGGCATCAGTAAGAATGGTCAAGGGTGGTACAGCTTATTAACTTTCTTGCATACACTGGGTAAGTGCTGTTTCCCAGTCAGGTAGACGTATGCCAAAAGTATCGAACAACTTTTTATTTGATAGTACTGAATAAGCCGGACGTTTTGCAGGCGTAGGATAATCTGCAGTAGTGATTGCTGACACCCGGGTATCAGAAAACTCTGATGCAGCAATTATGGCCCGGGCGAAATCACAC
>JAUWVE010000244.1 GCA_030617565.1 Gammaproteobacteria bacterium
TAGAATTTGTTGTCTTTGCCTGTTGTGATGACGAATTTTCCGGCCATTTCTTATTCTCCTTATTTTAAAACTTCCTAAACGTTAAAAATATAGCACTTATACAAGCATTACCACATAGTACAAATGTCTCTTATTTGATTAAGTATGATTGTTCAACATGACATATTTATGACTGTGAGGCAAGGGAGTTTCAGGAGTGGTAGAAACATCAGGATATTAGCAGGCTTGCATATGCTCAACCATTAACTGTACCGACTTTCTGCCACGAAATTCGTTGACGTCAAGTTTGTAGACAAGATGAACATTTCCACGAGCCATCACTTCATCGCCCTCTCGAATATTGAACATGATTGCATCAATGGGTGTGTCACTGGCTGAGAGCTGCATCTTTAAATGGTTCTTGCCAACGATTCGCCTTTCGAGAACCTTAAAGTCACCTTCGAACAGCGGTTCTGGAAACATCTGCCCCCAGGGGCCGGCCTGGCGTAGCAACATAGCAGTACTAATATCCAGCTCAGAAGATGCCAGTTCACCATCCGTCATCAGCACCTTTTCCAGTGCCATGCCCCCAAGCAGGCGCTCCACTTCTTCATTAAAAGCATGGCTGAATGACTCATAACTTTCATGTGGCAAGGACAAACCCGCAGCCATGGCATGTCCACCAAATTTTGTGATTAGCCCAGGATGTCGAGTTGCAACAGCATCCAGTACGTCCCGAATATGCAGCCCGGGTATTGACCGGGCAGAGCCTTTCAGTCCTTCCTGTTCTTCACCCGCAGGGGCAAAGGCTATCACCGGGCGATGAAAGCGTTCCTTGATTCTTGCTGCAAGAATTCCTATCACACCCTGGTGCCAGTTCTGGTCAAAAATACACAGACCGACGGGCATGTCAGCTGTATCATCAAGATGGATCTTTTTCAGGTCATTCAGGGCCTGTGTTTTCATCTCAGCTTCAATACTGCGTCGCTGCTGATTGATACTGTCAAGGCGCACAGCGATCTCATGGGCGCTTTCACTATCCTCAGCCAGCAGGCATTCAATGCCGATCGACATGTTTTCTATACGACCGGCAGCATTCAATCGTGGGGCAACAGCAAATCCCAGGTCGGACGCAGTCAAATTGCCGGGCTTTCGCTTTGCCACATCAACAAGGGCAAGGATGCCGGGACAGGCCTGTCTGTTATTGATGCGCGCCAGACCCTGTTTAACCAGGATGCGGTTGATATGGTCCAGCGGCACTACATCAGCGACTGTCCCCAGAGCAACGAGATCAAGCAGTTCAGCAAGATTAGGTTCTGCCAGCCCCTGCCTGGTAAACCATCCGTTGTCACGTAAGCTGGACCTGAGCGCAAGAAGCAAGTAAAAAGCGACACCTACACCGGCAATGTTCTTGCTCGGAAATTCATCACCCGGCTGGTTGGGATTGATAATGGCGTCGGCATCAGGTAGTTCATCACCGGGTAAATGGTGATCCGTCACCAACACGCGTATGCCCTTCTCTTTCGCGCGGGCGACACCCTCCATACTGGCTATTCCATTGTCTACAGTAATAATCAGGTCGGGATTCTGCTGCGCAGCAACTTCTACGATCTCCGGGGTCAGGCCATAACCAAATTTGAATCTGTCCGGAACCAGGAAAGAAACCTGTTTTGCGCCCATCGCATGCAGGCCTTGCATCATCACGGTAGTGGATGTCGCACCATCGGCATCAAAATCACCCACGATCATAATCTTCTGGTCTGTCGTGAGCGCTTCAGTAAGCAGTGATACCGCCTCCTGCATTCCTTTCATCACAAAAGGCGAAGGGAGATGTTTCAGGCCATAGTCGAGTTCAGCCGTGCTGGAGATGTTTCGTGCCAGGTAGATTCTATTCAGCAAAGGGGACAAATTTTCATCCAGCGTATTGCCTGATGGGATTTC
>JAUWVE010000011.1 GCA_030617565.1 Gammaproteobacteria bacterium
GTACACATACCGCATTGCAGACACAATGACTCGATGAATAGAACCTGTGGGACATCCTGTCCATTTTGCAAGGCCTTGCCGGGACAGGCACTGACGCAGGACATGCACAAGGTGCAGGCTGAGGCATTGATTATGGCCTCGCCAAAGGCTGCTCCAGCCGTAAGTGTCACCATAAGCGGTGGCTGTGTCTCTACAACTGTCAAAGCCTGCTGATACAAAACATCAATAGCCATGAATACCGTCTGCCGCTTGTTGCCGCTGCCAGCATAAGCAGCTGGCTTCATCTCGGGCATTTCAGGGCGGCAGGTTGATGCGAGTTTTTTACTATCAATAAGACGGATGGCGTCAGCAGAATAACCCATGCCGACCAGTATTTCTGTGCTGGCCAGTAGTTGTCTCTTTAATTCTCTGCGGACCTGATCTGGCACCCTGTCATCATCCAGCAACAACACTGTTCTGGCACCGTAGGCTAGCGCCGACAGCCAGATTTCAATACCCACACTGGCCAGTTCTTCAATGACGACAGGCAGTACATTACTAGCGTATGAATCCGGCATTTCTGTATCTGCAGCATGAAACACCACGATCGCATCCTGCCCGCCTTCTTCACCATAGACTTTCAGTAAACGACGTATTAATGAAAGCGTGTCATCGGCAGATGGGTAGACATAACGAATGGCGCCGCTCGGACAGGCACTGGCACAGGCACCACCTCCCTGGCAAAGATTAGGGTTTACTGCTATAGATTCCTGAAGACTGCTTATCGCATCTGCAGGACAGACATCAATGCAACGTCTGCAGGCGGTGATACCAGAACGCCCATGGGCACATATTGACGCGTCATATTCAAAATATTTCGGCTTCTCAAACATCCCTGTCATCTGCGCCAGTTCGTCTATGGCAGACTGCATAGCAGACTCTGCAGGCGCACAATCAATATAGCCCGGCGGTTTTAGTGGCATCGATAACAATGCAGTATCGCTGAGATCAAGCACCAGATCTGCCTTTACGATTTCGACCTCATCTGGACTTCCCGCTTTCAGCGTAATCAGGAAATTTCCAAGATAACCCTCGACCTGAACGTCTCGCTGATGAATGCGAGTGCATGTAAAACCCGCTGAGTTGCTATCGTCGGAAAGAATAAGGTGTGGCTTCAGTACGCTGCTCATCTTTGATGCGGCCTTGCAGGCACTCACACCGCCAATGACCGCAACCACACCGGATGAAGCATAAGTAACAAGGCTAGTTGGCTCTATAACCAGCCCGGACACAGCAGCCAGGGCAACATCTCGCGCAAAGCTGTTTAACTTTTCATCTGTCTTTGTTGGCATACAGGTTCTCTCCAGAATCTTCTTTCTCGTTAAATTGCTCTTTCTCTACTGGCTGTTCATCAGATCCATCACTGTCCTTAGTATTGACAGACAGTTCTGGCGCATCTTCAGATAGTGACCCTTCGCGCACCTCGGCTGCGTTACCCTGATCATCGTCACTTCCTTCGACCAGATCTTCGTCGTTAACATCTTTCAAACGCGCCATCTGGCGCCGCATTTCAGCTGTAACCACATCGCCAAGGCTGGTGAATTTGGTGAAGTCGTCATCATAGTCATCGAGTCCATCGCGGATATTAAACATGCTGCCACGGAACAACTGTCGCAATGCCAGTGTACGTAATCCATCACTGACTTTTGGCGACATAAAACCGCTGTAATCAGAATCTTCGTCCAGTGTTTCCAGAGGTGGCATATCGCAGTCTTCAGGCAGGTTTTCTGCAACATCTTCTGCAGCTGTCGGCTCATCCTTTACAGACTCCATCTCTGCAGATGAAGCTTCAGCTTCATGCTTACGCCTGGACCAGCGAGAGATCAGGCCTTCTTCCTCCGCAACAGGCAGATCGGTATCTTGCTCTTCCATCGTCATAAGGCGGCCTGCTCACGAGTAGCATTTTTCCAGTTCTTGCGTTTACGCCTGACACGCTTTTCTGGAACGTAGTTCAGCAGCACAAATTGCTCGATCCAGCGATACAACTCAGGTGGAACTGATGTGGTGAAGACAGTATCTTCACATTCAAGGTAGGCGTTTGCTTCATCAAAGCTAAGCGAGACAATATAGGGTATCGGCACCTCATTGCCATCATTCCTGGCAATCACATAACAGCCCGGCTCAGGTGACTTCAGATTGTGGTAGTAACTCTCACATTCATCTTTATACAGCGTTATACTGAAACCGCTGTAAATAAGTTGCCGCATACCATTTTGTTCGATCAGTACCTTTGCTGATTGTTTAGGTTCGTCATCTCCAAATTGCCCGACAGTTACCCCGACAACTGACCACTCTTCATCAATCCATCTACTAGCAGATGGACGAGATTCCATAATGACTGAAACGGTCATTGACGACGGGATCTTTATATCGGTTACATCAAGGGAAGCTGAGCCTGTCATTTTCTGCCTTAATATTGAGGGCACCTCTACATATTCATGAATATATAGAGGTACCCTGAATTAATTTAATTGAGGTTTTCTCAAGATTACATACAGCAATTTGCGTGCCAGCCATTCAATACTGCAGATCTGCGTTCATCACTGGAATGCACCGATGAGGCGAGCATGTATCTGGAACAAAATGACCCAGCAAACAAAACTACGGGGTCAACTTGTCTCAATTTATCTGGCCGCTTACCCGACTTTTACAGATTTTTCGTATCTGCACTGTTGGCCAATGATGATTAGTCGTTTATGGAACATATCTTGCTTCTTAAAACGTAAACAGACTTCGTAATCTATTAAAAAAACCTCCAAAAATAGCGCAGATAATTGATGACCAAAAAAACACGCAGCACCACACAACTCATAGACGGCTTTGGTAGAGAAATAAAATACCTGCGCATCTCCGTCACTGACCGCTGCGATCTGCGCTGTATTTACTGCATGTCGGAAGATATGCAGTTTGTGCCGCGCGCTCAATTGCTGACTCTTGAAGAAGTTGCGCGTATCGGCCGGGTTTTTGCCGGCTTAGGCGTAAACAGGATACGCATTACCGGCGGCGAACCCCTGACGCGCCAGAACGTTATTGAGGTATTCAGGCAGCTGGGCAAACTGGATAAAATTAATGATCTGACATTGACGACTAATGGCACCCAGCTAAGCAGATTTGCAGTCGACCTGCGCAAAGCAGGTGTTACTCGCATCAACATCTCACTGGATACCTTACAGGAAGAGCGATTCAGCCAGATCACACGAACAGGTAAATTGCATCGCACACTGGCCGGTATCGACGCGGCACTGGATGCCGGATTTGAACGTATCAAGCTCAACTCAGTCATCCTCAGGAACCGCAATCATGATGAAATCATTGACCTGGTGGAGTTCGCTCATGCACGAGGCATGGACATCAGCTTCATTGAAGAAATGCCACTTGGTATCATCGGTGACCACGACCGTGCGGAAACACATATCTCCAGTGATGAAATACTTGATATTCTAAGGCAACGACATGAGCTGATACCGACCACAGATAAAACCGGTGGCCCTGCACGCTACTACAGATGCACAGATAATGGCGCAAGAATTGGATTCATATCACCACACAGCCACAACTTCTGCGATGACTGCAATCGTGTCCGACTGACAGCAGAAGGCCGCTTGCTGCTCTGCCTGGGCCAGGAGCACTCGGTCGACCTGCGACGGGTGGTCAGAGCCCATCCAACAAATGATGGCCCTCTGCGTGAAGCTATAATCGCGGCCATGGCCATCAAACCGCGTGGACACGACTTTGACCTGACCAGCCAGCCTGTCATCCTGCGTCACATGAACTCTACAGGCGGCTAAGCGGGAACAGCAATGACTGTCGCTCAAACAGATCTAAAAGACTCCGGACTGCAAATGACCAATGCCGGGCTGCAGGCATCGACAAGCACCACGGCCATCGACGAATACGGTCAGGCACGGGAGGGACATATTGCTGCTGAACGGGCATTGACCGTATACCTGGACAAAAAAGAAATCGTCACACTGATGACCCTCGGCACACAACCTGAACTACTGGTACTGGGATGGCTGAGAAACCAGAGGCTGGTACCTGATATCTCTCACATCAAGGCCATACAGATAGACTGGGAGACAGAATCTGCTGTCATCACTACTTACAATGGCGTCAAAGATCTGGACATAAAACTGGGCCGACGCACTGTCACTACCGGCTGTGGTCAGGGAACAGTATTCGGTGGGTTAATGGATGACCTGGACAAGGTCAGCCTGCCTCAGGTCAGGACACGCCAGTCAACAATTTATAATCTCCTCAACACACTGAGTGAACATAACGAAGTATATAAGCGGGCAGGAGCTGTGCATGGCTGCGCATTATGTCAGGACCACCAGATGCTTCACTTTGTTGAGGATGTCGGTCGCCATAATGCCGTTGATGCGATCGCCGGGCAGATGTGGCTTAACAATACGCATGGACATGACAAGCTTTTCTACACCACGGGCAGGTTGACTTCCGAAATGGTCATCAAGGTTGCACAGATGGGTATACCCGTGTTGCTCTCCCGTTCAGGTGTCACCGAGATGGGTCGAACACTGGCTGAAAAAATTGGTGTTACTCTGATTGCACGAGCCAAAGGGAGGCACTTTCTGATTTACCATGGCGATGATCAGATTGACTTCGATGCGATTCCAGATAGACAGGGGAAGCCTCGCCAGCACTCCGAACAGCAGAGAGCCAGGTAGATGTCAGCGGTATTACGTCCGCAAGCGGATGTCTTCATGAGCGTCAAGCAGGTGGCAGAATACCTGCACCTCAACGAGAAGAAAGTCTACGCACTGGTTAACGAAGGCACTATTCCGGCAACAAAGGTAACCGGCAAATGGATGTTCCCAAGGGAACTGATTGACCGCTGGATGCTCGATTCTTCACATGGCGGCCTGTTGACAGACAGGCTGGTCATCGCCGGTAGTGACGACCCGCTGCTGAATCGTATCATCAGCGAATATGCTCGTGACACCGGTGCTCATGCCCTGATCAGCTACACCTCAACAGGCACAAGACTGGGACTCGATCTGCTGCAGGCGCAACGAGCTGATGCCTGCGGCATTCACTGGGGGCCCGCTAATGAGAGCCATACCCGGCATCCCGCTTTGCTGCGACATTATTCCCAGCATCACAACTGGGTGATGATCCGTGCCTTCCGTCGTGAACAGGGCTTGATCGTCAGCCCACCAGTATTGCAATACACTCACGACATCAAAGAACTTTTCGACCGCCAGTTCCGTTGGGCCCTGCGGCAGAATGGTGCCGGGGCACAACGCTACCTGATGGAGATACTCGGCAAGCATGGGCTTAACAGCAGTTCACTAAAGTCAGAACACACCGCCCTGTCTGAACGAGAAGCCGCCAGTGCCATTGCAATGGACCTTGCTGACGTTGCACCTGGAGCCAAAGCAGTGGCGACTGAATTTGGTCTTGGTTTTATATCCTTTGGCTGGGAATCTTTCGATTTTGTGCTCCACAGACAAATCTGGTTTCGCCGTCTGTTTCAGGATTTGCTCGACCGCCTGGGCACAGTGCAAAGTCGTGAACTGGCGGAAGAACTTACAGGTTACGATTTAACTGACTGTGGACAGTTGTTGTGGGGTGATGACTAGGACTCTTTCGTCGCGACATCTCACTATCCTGCTCGATAGCATGCAACTGTTCAATAATGGTTTCTTCATCTTCAACCAGTTCAGGTTTTGTGAGCAACCATATGGTAAAACACGCCCCCTCACCAGCTGTCGACTGCACAGTAATATTCCCTCCGTAATGTCTTATCAAGCTATAGCTCACTGACAGCCCAAGACCCGAACCTTCACCCTGACCCTTGGTGCTATAAAAAGGGTTGAATACCTTACTCATTTCCTCATTACCCATACCCGGGCCATTGTCCTCTACACTGATGGCAACACCTTTATCGTCCCAGTTGCGGGTAGATATATTTATCCAGCCATTACTTGATCCAGCAGCATGTATCGCATTGACGAGTAAATTGACAATCACCTGTTTCAGCTCCTGCTGATTGATATGGATATGTTGATCAGCATGCAGTTCCAGCCTGATTTCAAAACTCGATTTTTTCTGATAGTGACGAATCAGCTTCAAGGTCTGATGAATCAGCTCGTTGGCATCGACATCAGACATATAGCCTGCATACTCATCCGGACGGGCATATTGCAATAAGTTATCGATGATTTCCTTGATCCGGTAAATCTGATCAACGATAAGATCTATCTCTTCCTGAACGGGTTCTATGGCTGGCCCAAGCTCATCTATCAGTACATCAAGATTACCCAGCATGACTGCTGTCGGGTTATTGATCTCATGTGCAACGCCTGCGGTAAGTTCACCAAGAGCGGCAAGCTTCTCGGCATTGACCAGGCGCTGTCGGGTCTCCTGCAATACACCGATAGTACGCTGCAGATCCTCATTTTTCTGCTGTAATTCTGCAGTGCGCTCATGAACCTTGTGATCCAGCTGGTCTGCAGCCGCCTGGATTTCCTGATTGCGCTCATGCAACAGCTCGAGCAAGCTATCAAATTCCCTTGCCAACTCTCCAATTTCATCCCGCGACGCCACTATTCCAATACGGCGTACTACACCCTTTCTTGTTGCCTGCACGACATTGCTCATTGCCTCGATAGGCTTGAAAATAGATTTTGCCCCCCAGATCGCCAGCCATGATGAAATGGCCATCAGCAACAGAAACATCAACATAAAAATTGCCAAAGCCTTCCATAGTGCTACGCGAAACGGGGTTTCCAGGAAGCCGGCATACAGCATGCCCACGCGTTTTCCATCTATGTCGATGATCGGTTCATAAGACGAGATATACCAGTCGTTTACAACGAAAGCACGATCAATCCATGTCTTGCCCTGATCCAGCACCTGTGTGCGAACTTCATCCGAAACACGTGTGCCTAGCGCACGCTGTCCAGGCTTTCGTGGAACGTTCGTTGATATACGCACGTCATCGAGGAAAACGGTAACGGTACCAATACTACCTTCCGGCAGACTGCCAGGCCCGTATACAAGATCACGTATGGCATCAACGAATCCAAAGTTCTCATTCAGCAGTACTCCGCCATCAAGAATCGCCACCAGTTCACCACGTGAATTTTTAACAGGATATAGTGCGCGTATCATCATTGCGCGATCCTCTATTGTGCGATCTGTGGGGCGCGCACGAGGAGTTTCTATCAGAGTAAGCTCAACAGTGTTTGCCAGCGTTTCACTTTCTCTACGTAATTCTTCTGAACTGAAAATCTCCACACCGACCGCTGGCTTACCCTTTGCTGCCTTGAGCAATGAAGACGAAGAACGCAGCATGGCATGGCCCTGTATATCCTCCGAATAGAGAGGCGCTCCGCCCTGGTCGATCACATGCAAATAACTAAAACCCGCTGATTTCTTTACTGACTTCAGCTGATTCTGTATTGACTGCTTATTTTTTACTTCCAGCGCTGTCCTGAAAGAGTACGACTCAGCCAGGGTGCTCAACCTGTTAAGGTAATCCTGCTGCATACGAATAAACACATCATCGGCAACATTGAGGTCGGTATTGACCTTTAAGTAGAGTTGATCATAAGAGAAGGTCGCGCCCCAGTAGACCGCAATAGCAAGTACCACTGGCATAAGCAGAAGAATGGGGAAAAGTACCAGCGCCAGCAGCTTGTAACGGACCGTTCCTCGAACCGCCCGTATCAGTCTAGTCGCAACATCCACAGGAAGTTTAATCGGCTAAACGCCAGGCCTGTACTTTTCGTTCAAGTGTCTTGCGCGAGACGCCAAGATGCCTCGCTGCGGCAGACTTGTTGCCACCTTCCATATCCAGCACTTTTAGTATGTGGCGTTTCTCAACGGCTTCCAGCAGCAGCTCTGTGGCCTCATCTTTACAATTGCCTGGATCACCGTCTGCGGGAAGACCGCTCAGACATTCCTGAGGACTCTGGTCGAGCAGCAGGCAGCGCTCAATCACATTCTTCAACTCTCGAACATTGCCCGGCCAGCTGTAACTTCGTAGTTGTGCCAACTCGCGACCACCCATTTCATGCGGTTCCACCCCCATATCGGCCGACAGGTTTTGCATAAAATACTCAACCAGATCAGGGATATCATCGAGACGCTCTCGCAGGGTTGGTAATCGCACGGTCACTACATTCAGTCGATAGAACAGATCCTGACGAAAATTGCCCTTTTCCACCTCCTCAGCCAGATTACGGTTGGTTGCGGCAATGATTCGTACATCAACAGGCACCTCGCGGTTGGACCCGACCGGTCTGATGGAATGTTCCTCCAGAACGCGCAGCAGGTGTATCTGCATGGGTAATGGCATTTCCCCAATTTCATCGAGAAACAAAGTGCCATTATTGGCATAGGTAAACAAACCATCTCGTGCCTGGTGAGCACCGGTAAATGCGCCTTTTACGTGACCGAACAACTCACTTTCCATCAATTCTGAGGTGATTGCACCGCAATTAACAGGGACGAAGCTTCCACTGCGGCCACTCCATTGATGAACCGCACGCGCAGCGAGTTCTTTTCCCGTTCCCGATTCACCTTCAATAAGCACTGTAGTCGGCATCGGTGCAATGCGCTTGATAACATCGCACATACTTTTCATGGTCTCACATTGACCGACCATGCCACTGTCATAGAACTGGTCAACCTGTCGCCGCAATACAACATTCTCGCGTTGTATCTGCTGACGCTCTATACAACGCTCAACAGATGCCATGATCTGTTCCATACGAAAGGGTTTGAGAATGAAATCAGCCGCTCCGGCACGCAAGGCATCAATCGCCGTTTCAACATTCGCATGCGCGGTGATAAAGATCACCGCCGTAGTACTGCCCTGCGTACGCATTTTTGTCACCCATTCCACACCGGAACAACCGGGTAATCGTATATCAGCAATAATCAGGTCGAAATTACATCGCTCAGTGAGGGCTTCTGCGGTACTTATATCTTCGGCCAGTTCAACCAGGCCAAAGCGCTTCTCCATACCTTTCTGCAGAAAACTTCGAATGCCAGGCTCATCGTCGATAATAAGCAAGGATTTCTGTTTCAGTGACAGCGATGAGGGTTTGCTGTCATTTGATTGCCGTTGTTGACTGAAATCTTCATTCTTTAGAGCGTATTCGGCCATAAACCTGAATCCTCGGTAGTGTCGAACAGGGAAAATTCTTATCGATTCTCCTCTAATGATTGACAGCAACATAACACAAAACTCACATCAGGCAACTTAATGGACGAAATGCACCAGTAGAGAGTCAGCGATTGCGACATTATTTCCCATGCAGAAACTTTCTATTCGGTCGTACTCGGCAGCTATTTAATTCAGGCCTGTAATCGCTGGCCCGGCACTTCAGACAACAGCTGGCACTATTCTTGCTTTTATCTTTGTATCTTAATTAATAATTCACAGAACGACAGTTACCCGTATGCCTGCACGCAAATTATTTAAATTTATGCCCCTGTTTTTTTACTCCCTGGTTTTTATTATGGCGTTGCCAGCACAAGCTGGCGATAAAGCCCTGCTACGTCTTGCCACCACAACCAGCACAGAGAACTCCGGTTTGTTGCAACACCTCCTGCCAGCCTTTGAACGTGACACGGGGATCCGGGTTCATACCATAGCAGTCGGTACGGGTAAGGCACTTCGAATGGGGCGTGATGGTGATGTCGATGTAGTGCTAGTCCATGCTCCGGCGGCTGAACAGGCATTCGTCGAAGCGGGCTATGGCATCGAACGTCATGATGTCATGTACAACGATTTTATTCTCGTCGGTCCGGCTGCGGACCCTGCCTCAGTCAAACAAAGCCAGAGCGCCAGTGACGCCCTGGCAAGGATTGCTAACAACGCATGCATATTCATCTCCAGGGGCGACGATTCAGGAACCAATAAAAAGGAGCTCAAACTGTGGAGTAACGCCGCCATCAAGCCAAAGGGCAACTGGTACAGAGAAGCAGGCCAGGGTATGGGTAAGGTCTTGCAAATGGCCGGTGAATTATCTTCCTACACCCTGACCGACCGTGGCACATGGCTGGCATATCGCAGTAAATCGCCACTGCAACTCGTTTATCAGGGCGACCCCGCACTGTTTAACCCGTATGGCATCATTGCCGTCAATCCAGCACGTTTCCCGGATATTAACCATGCCGGAGCTCAGGCTCTAATCAACTGGATCACCTCACCACCGGGCCAACGACTGATAGGCAACTACACCATTGGTGGTACACAGTCGTTTACTCCATCCGCCAATTCAGGTCAGTTTGCACTGGGCCGGGAACCTGCCAGTCAGGCACATTGAGCCAGCGTTATCTTCACAATGGACACTCTCAACAATGCTACTTTCGAGGCCATACAGCTACTGGCAAGCGGTGACAGCGAACTTTGGAATATCATAGGCATTTCATTCAAGGTTTCGACCACAGCAATCCTGATTGCCACCCCGCCCTCCCTGCTGCTGGCATTTCTGCTCGCCTATGGAAATTTTCCCGGCCGTCGACTATTGATCTCCGTGTTCAGCACACTGCTATCCATACCTGCAGTCGTGGTGGGGCTGACGCTATACCTGATATTATCCCGGCAGGGACCGTTGGGAGACCTGAAACTACTGTTTACGCAAAGTGCCATGGTGCTTGGCCAGATAGTTTTATGTGTCCCTATCCTGGTCGCCATGTGCCACTCTGCTTTACAGGCCGCTGATCGTCGTGCATGGGAGACTGCGCGAACACTTGGAGCCGGGCCAGCAAGAGCCGTGGTAACCGTCATGCACGAGGTTCGGTTCGGGCTGTTTGCCGCCCTGCTGGCCGCATACGGGCGTATCATCGCAGAGGTCGGTGCCTCAATGATGCTGGGGGGCAACATCCTCAACGCCACTCGCAACATACCTACAGCTATCGCACTGGAAACCAGCAAGGGCGAGTTTTCTCAGGGCATTGCACTGGGTATAGTGCTGCTGATACTGGCATTTATACTCAATGGACTACTTCATTATTTCCAGGGCAAGGGTCGATTCGCAACGTGACACTATGATCAATATTCAGTTCAAAGGGATTGCCAAACACTACCGCCGGCGAACAATTCTTGATGGTGTCGACATCTCCCTGCAGGATAGCCAGTGCACACTTCTTTGTGGTGCAAATGGCGCTGGCAAAACCACTTTATTGAAAATCATGGCGGGCCTGGTGAGACCGGATTCCGGTACACTGAACACCGGCCTTGGTGAAATGAAATGGCGTCGTTGCATAAAAGCACTGAAAGAGAAAGCCATGTATATGCACCAGCAGCCCTACATGTTTGATGCCAGTGTGAGACGAAATATTGCCTATGCGCTACCGCCCATGCTCAGCCACGAAGACAGGGACAAGCGCATTTATGAGGCACTAGCCTGGGCAAACCTGGAGCCTCTTGCTACGGCCTCGGCGACAAGCCTGTCAGGTGGAGAAGTACAACGCGTTGCACTGGCCAGGGCATGGTTGCGATCTCCCTCAGTTCTACTGCTGGATGAACCGACGACCAACATGGACCATGATGCCCGTTTACGGACACATAATTTGCTGCGCCAGTTAAAAGACCAGGGTATGGCCATCGTCATTTCCAGCCATGATGCGCTGCAATTTCAGTCGCTCGCATGCAGACAACTGCTGCTAAAAGATGGCAAAATATCACCTGTAAATACAATCACACAGGCAGAAAATGTTTCTGCCTTTCCTATAAACCCGCTTCAGCAACACCAACAGGTATGAGACCTCCTGATAAAGAAAATATCACTGCGGTTATTCTGGCGGGTGGTCGCGGCAGTCGTCTAGGCGGCCAGGACAAGGGTCTGCTGGGACTCAATGGCAAGCCATTGATTGAGCATATCCTCGATGCCATCACACCACAGGTTAAGACTGTCATCATAAGCGCAAATCGCAACCATCAGGTCTATGCCGGCTATGGTTACCCGGTTGTCAGTGATGATATGACAGATTTCCAGGGCCCATTAGCTGGTTTTGCCGCCGCGCTCTCAGCATGCAATACTGATTACATCATGACCCTGCCCTGTGACGGCCCATCTGTCCCTGCTGATCTTGCTGCGAGATTATCTAAAGCTATTATTGATAATGAAGCTGAATTAGCTGTCGCACATGACGGCCAACGCATGCAGCCTGTATACGCATTGATACCACGTTCTTTACTTGACAGCCTGCTGGCATTTCTCGATGCAGGTGATCGAAAAATAGACCTCTGGTATGCACAGCATAAAGTTGCACTGGCAGATTTTTCCGATGTTCTGGAGAGCTTCTTCAATATCAACACCGAAAAGGATCATCGTCAGGCAGGAAAACAGGAAATATCAGCATGAACAAGATTCCCGTGCCCATGGTTGGCTTTTGTGCCTGGAGTGGCACCGGCAAGACGACCTTGCTAACTCAACTGCTGCCAATACTGGTTGCACAGGGCCTAAGGGTCGCTGTTGTCAAACATGCCCATCACAATTTTGATATCGATCATCCCGGCAAGGACAGCTTCGAACTACGCGAAGCCGGTGCCAGTCAGATGCTGATTACATCACGCAAGCGCATGGCGATAATTACCGAATTCGAAGAAGATCGTGCCGAACCTTCGCTGAGTGATGCACTTGAACGATTAAATATGCAGGAGCTGGATCTTATCCTGGTAGAGGGATTCAAACATGAAAGCTATCCAAAGATAGAACTTCACCGCCCGGAGCTTAAAAAGTCCTTAATGTTTCCAGACGACCCAACTATTATCGCGATCGCCAGCGACGCAGTAATAACTGAAAACAGCAACATCCTGCCAAAGCTGAACCTCAATAACCCACCGCAAATCGCCCAGTTCATTATCGATAACATTCTTGTCACCAAGCCCGCTGTGGCGGTATCCGGGGTCAGTCTACCGTGAGCAATGTTATTCATTCAGCATCCTGCTGCGACGACGTCCCTGAAGCTGTGACACTGACTGTTGACAAAGCGCGCCAGCGAATTATCGACACGGTTCATCCCATCACCAGCTGTGAAAAACTCACCCTGCGGAATGCGCTAAACAGGGTACTGGCAGAAGACATCATTTCACCAATGGATGTGCCGGGTCATACCAATTCTGCCATGGATGGTTACGCGCTGTCAGGTGATGACCTGCCACAGTCTGGCGAGCAGATCTACCAGATCATTGGCAAGTCCTTTGCTGGAGCTCCATTTAGCGGTCGCTGCAAAGCGGGTCAGTGCGTTCGCATCATGACCGGCGCTGTGATGCCGGAGGGTACCGACACCGTCATCATGCAGGAACATATAGAGACAACAGGACCTGATGGTGTGCGTATAGCTGACGGCCACCGCCGTGAACAGAATGTCCGCCAGGCCGGTGAAGACATTACAGCAGGTAGCACGGTTTTACAGACATCGCACAAACTGACACCTGCTGATCTCGGTATTCTGTCCTCGCTGGGGATAGGCGAAGTCCGAGTGTATCGACGTCCACGTGTGGCATTTTTCTCCACCGGCGATGAACTGCGTTCGATTGGTGAACCTCTGGCGGAAGGCGATGTTTATGACAGCAATCGATATAGCCTGTATGGCATGCTTAAACGACTGGACGTTGAAGTACTGGACATGGGCGTGGTCAGGGATAATGAAAACGAGCTGAGAAAGGCATTTTCAGAGGCCGCGGCTATGGCTGATGTGGTGATTACCTCTGGTGGTGTATCGGTGGGAGAGGCCGACTACATCAAACCTATACTCGAACAGACAGGTGAAATTAATTTCTGGAAAATCGCCATGAAACCAGGACGACCACTGACCCAGGGGCGCATAGGCAACAGCCTGTTCTTCGGTCTGCCGGGAAATCCTGTCGCTGTCATGGTGACGTTTTACCAGTTTGTTCAGCCTGCACTGAATTATCTGGCCAGCGGCAGAAAAAGCCTGCCAATGACCATCATGGCGACCAGTACCGGGAACATATTCAAACGTCCCGGGCGTTACGAATTCCAGCGCGGCATTCTTGAGCAGAGTGCTGACGGTCAACTGACAGTCAGAAAAACCGGCCAGCAGGGCTCAGGCGTCCTGACCTCGATGAGCCTTGCCAACTGCTTCATTTTATTGCCGGAAGATTGTGATGGTGTCTCGTCAGGGGAGACCGTCCAGGTACAGCCATTCTCAACCTTTATCTGATGTTACTGCAGTCGACCGAAGAACACTGATTGCTGCTCACAAGGTCCGGCCCCGGATTGATGTTAAAACCTTATATTCTTTATCACTACTGTCCCATAAATTTAACCCGTATGCCTGTTAAGATGTTACTGACAGAAGCAAAAGAGATTAAAGGAATTATTGAGACATGAACTCGTATGTGCCTGGTCGAAGCCATCCCTTCTCCCTGGAGGGAGAAGGCCAGGATGAGGGGACTGATAAATCAACCCCTTACCTGCCCGGTCACCCTCACCCTAACCCTCTCCCCAAGGGAGAGGGGATTTATGGGACAGCAATGATTCTTTATTAAGGATTTTCTGATGTGCCGTCATAGCGGGGAACGCAGTGTCGAGGCAATCTCTAACTACCTGATTTCACATTAAGAGATTGCCGCGCTTCGCTCACAATGATGGTTTTTTTGAATTAATCAGAGACTGCCTAACCTGTAATCTGTAGGGGTTAGCCTCGAATAGCTTTATAAGGATGCTCTATAGCAGTAAAATAAACCGCTTTTCATGCAATCATACCTGCAGATATCAGACAGACAGTGACAGCACTACGTTACGAGTACACAATCATGAGCGATCAAAACATCAGCAATGAAGAAGAAATACTACAGCTGGTCAAAAATACCCTGACAGCGATAGCCAAAGACACCTATACCCCGCCTGAGCTGACGCACCCGTTATCCAGTGACACCATCAACCAGATACGAAACTGTTTTGCGGTCATCACCCGACGCCAGCAGGAGCTGGCCGGGGCGCGCGGCGTGGAATTCAATGATCGCCCTCGATATGTAGATGAGCCCAGCGATACCTTTGTCGTATCACTCGATGAATTTCGTGATTCGACAAAAAAGGAGGATTGATCATGCCTTATTATGTTTATCGTATAACAGATTCTGCCGCAGGTTTGGTCAAACAGCTGGAGTTGCTGGAAACTTTCGAAAGCTACCGTGATGCCAAACAATTGACAAAAAAAACCCGCGGCGAAATGGACGGCAGCGAAGCGGCGCAAATTAAAGTTATGTTTGCGGACAACGAGCTGTCTGCAGAGGAGCAGTTACAGGAAAAGCGCGAAAAGCCCATTACCATGGAGTGGGAGAAATAGTCTCCCCTCACTGATTTATAAGGTTCATTGTGAACACCGCCAAAGACCTTTTTTCCTATCGTAAACACTGGGCGCAACGGTTCGGTATCGCACCGGTACTGCCCATGTCCAGGGAAGAGATGAATGAACTGGGCTGGGATAGCTGTGACATCATAATCGTTACCGGAGATGCCTATATCGACCATCCCAGTTTTGGTATGGCGCTGATAGGTCGGGTACTGGAATCTCAGGGGTTCCGTGTCGGCATTATCTCCCCGCCAGACTGGCAGAGTGCGGAGGCATTCAAAGAGCTCGGAAGACCGAATCTATTCTTCGGCATCACCGCCGGCAATATGGATTCCATGGTCAACCGCTATACCTCAGATCGTCGCCTGCGGCATGATGATGCCTACACGCCGGATGCTAAAGAAGGCCAGCGGCCTGATCGCTCAGTGCTGGTCTATGCCCAGCGTGCCAGGGAAGCCTTCAGCGATGTACCGGTCATCATCGGGGGTATTGAAGCAAGCCTCAGACGTATTGCACATTATGACTACTGGTCAGACAAGGTGCGGCGATCCTGTCTGCCGGACTCCAAGGCTGACATGCTGCTGTTCGGCAATGCGGAACGTGCGATTGTCGAGATCGCGCACCGTCTGGCGGCCAATGAAGACATCAGGGACATACGCGATGTGCGTGGTACGGCGTTCATGACATCCAGCATTCCAGATGACTGGACAATCATTGATTCTACCGATGTGGATCAACCGGGAGGTGTCGATAAAGCAGCAGATCCTCACCGCGCTCCGTATGCCAGCAAACCGGATTGCTCGCAGCAGACAGGGTCAGCGGAAACAACAAACCAGCAGGTCGTGACATTACACAGCCGGCCCCGTGGCCTGGACAGGTCACATACCGTATTACGGCTGCCATCCTATGAACAGGTAAAAGCTGACAA
>JAUWVE010000050.1 GCA_030617565.1 Gammaproteobacteria bacterium
GGCATCTCAGCGAGACGGTAGATCTCGATAGTGACAACCTGCAGGTTTATTTCTTCGCTATGGAAGCCCCATAATGCACTGCCGCCGATGATGCTGAAAAGAGGGGCGCCCAGCAATGCCAGTAGCAAGAGAATGACAGCAATGATCACTGCTCAGTGTCTCCCTTGACCACCTTAATCAGGAGAACGATAACCTGGAAGGTATAACGCAGGGCAATGACGGCAAAGCCGAAGGGAATAATCGATTCAGTCAGCCAGGCCGGCACCGAGGCAAATGCGGTGACGCCTGAATGCCATTCGTCTATCAGGAAAAGGAAAGAATGCCAGGCAATGATTGCAGAAACTATCGCTGCAAATGAACGGGTAATGATATTGCTGATGATTTTTAATTTTTCTGGCAGGATGCGGGTGAGTACATCGACACTGATCTGCTTATCCTGACGAGTCGCGACCAATGCACCCAACAATCCCACCCAAAGCACAAGAACACGCAGCAGAGGGTCCAGCCAGATTGTGCCTGAGCCGAAGAGGTTTCTCATCACAATCTGACTGAAGGCCAGTGTCACCATGGCCAGCAGAATGATGACCAGCAGGCTGTCTTCTATGTTGTGGAGAATTTTGACACTGCGCTGCAGCATGGAGCATCCCTTACCTGTATACTTTAATGCAGTGCAGATGCAGTCAACAGCCTGTTCATTTTGCTGATGATGCGTTAGCACCTGAGCGATAATTGGCTAACAGGTCTTTCAATTTGCGATAGAGCTCCGGTGTGGCTGCCTTGCTGCCAGTTTCTTCGATCACCTCATCGGCAAGCTTATTCCAGTAAGTGATCTCGCTTTCATCAGGCTTCACAAATTCTGTTCCCATTTTCTGTAATGCCTGACGGGCATTTTCGTTGTCCTTGCGGTTGATTTCATCCATTGCAGTGAAAGTTTCTGCGACGACATTCTTTATAATCTTCTGGTCAGCGGCACTTATTTTATTAAATCGTTTATTGTCGACTACCAGTACACCAACAAGATAGAGCAGCGGAACATCAGTAATACTGCGAATGCGAGTGTGCCACTGAAAAGCAAGTGCACCCGTCGGTGTCGCACCGATAGTATCAATCAGGCCTGTTTGCAGGCCGGTGTAGACATCTGCCAGCGGCAGAGTGATAGGATGCACGCCCATTTTTCTGAACAGTGCTTCATTCAGCACATCGTCTTCGGGTATCCACAGTTTATGCTGCTTCAGATCAGCGATATTTTTTACCGTGCTGTTGGACATTAGATAGGCAAAGCCGCCTTCGGAAATTCCGAGTATGGTAAAGCCTTTCTTTTCCATGCCCTGTTTAAGCAACGGGTCGATAACCGGGCGAACATAGTCGATTTCACCATAGTCTTGAAATACCATGGGCAGGCTGTAGATCTGCATATCCGGGTAGGTAGTTGCCAGGCTGCCTCCTGTCAGGGCCCCACCCTGCAACTGGCCGAGTCGAATCTTTTTCATCACGCTCTTGTCATTGCCCATGACGCCGCCGGGGTAGAATTTAAATTTTACCCGGCCAGCAGTCTTTTCGCTGATCTCTTTTGCCGCAGCTCGCATATTTTTCATCCATGCCGTGCCGTCAGGTGCCAGAGTCGCAATTTTTAATGTCATTGCCTGGCTGTTGCTAAAAGATATTAAAATAGCAATAAAAAGGAACAACTGTATGAGTTTCCTGGGAATATTATTTAGTGGCATATCGTCTTTCCATAACTTTTATGTAGTCAAATTGGTGATCTTGCAAATTATACGGCGTTAGCCTTAAGAGCAGCTTTATTAAAAGAAGTCATCGGATCCATTCAATAATTGCTGTGCCTGTTCACGTGCCAGGGTGTTAACCAGCGTCATGCCGGGCGAGGAAACAGGGGACTGTAGTACTTCATTCAGTAATTTATCGTGTAGCTGTTTGTCAAACACTATGCGCGCATAGTACTGGGCATACAGAGTTTTAGCCATCAGGTTTTTTCCTTCACTGTAGCTTATGGCCTGTTCAAAATATTCCTTTGCAAGCTCCGGTTTACCACCCATGGCTGCAGGCAGAAAGGCATTAAGGACGCCTAGATAGAGTTGTGCATTACCATGGTCCCATGCCGGGTCGAGTTCGACTACTCGCAGCATAATGGCCTTGATTTTGGGGATGTCAGCTATGGCCACCCAGTCCTCTGTCCTGCTTTGTATCCAGCCGGCCCAGGAGATTCCCCAGGTATTCAGCACCGGCAGATTGTTTTTTTCTATTTTTTGCAATGCCTTTTCAAATTCCGGAAAGTGCTTTTCCGATACATCACAAAGTTCGGGTAATTTGATGCAGAAGGCATGCAGGGCATACTGACGTGATTTTTCAGTTAAACGTCGGGCACGTTCCGGCTCAGTAATAAATGCGCTAGCGTAGGAGCCGTATAAATTACTGCCGGCAATCAGAAGATCGACATCATCAGGGGCCCCCTGAATAAAGCTGTCTATCATGATTAGATAGGCCGGGGCACCCTGGCGTACGGTGTCCGGGTCATTCTGGTTCTGAATTGCCTTACTGAGGTTGTCTGCCAGGTCTTTCGTTGCAGAACTGACCAGGGTGTTGCAGGCACTTAGTGTAAGGAATATGAATATAAGGAGTACTAGCCGCATCACTGCTGAGATCTCTTTTTCTGGAGCGGTGATTATACGGGCTATCTCCGGATCTCGCCAGAAGAGGAAGGGGTTTTACGCAGAAGTATTGAATCCTGGGGCTGAAAAAGGGGTAGGGTCAGTAGCGCCAGATTTTTAATTTCTGGCCACTGAACAACATATCGCTGGCATTAATTTTGTTCCATTTTGTCAGCTCATTGAGCGTCACTTTGTAGCGTTTGGATAAGGACCAGAGAGTATCTCCTTTTCTGACAGAAATAATTTTTGGCGTCTGTTGTGAGGAGTTGTTAGCAGTTTTTGATGATTTATTGCTGAATGATGCTGTGCGGGTGCCAGATTCTCCTTTTCGGTAGCTCCTGGATACGGGTATTAATAGATCCTGCCTTATCTTAATTCGGTCACTTTTCAGGTTATTTGTTTTCTTCAATGATGCAACACTCACCCCATGGTGGTGTGCTATTCGACCCAGGCTGTCACCTTTTTTGACTTTATAATGAGCCCAGCGTACGCGTTTGTGCTGGGGTATACCGGCGATGGCATCAGCAACCATTACTGAAGTGGATGCTTTGACCAGCAGGCGGTGCGGTCCGTCCGGGTCAGTTGCCCAGCGCTTGTAACCGGGGTTTAGCATTTCCAGCTCTTTGATCGGGATATCGGCGGCATCTGCAACGACACCAAGATCTATCTGGCTGCTCAGGCGAATAACACTGAAATAGGCTTCATTCGGGACACTGGCGATTTTTAGGCCATATTTCTCAGGGTCATTAATAATATTGCTAATAGCGATGAGCTTGGGTACATAGCGGCGCGTTTCATCGCGAAGCTTGAGCGAAGTGTAATTCGTGGGCTTTCCTGCGCGATGGTTAGCTGCCATTGCACGTGAGACAGTTCCTTCGCCTGCATTGTAACTGGCCAGTGCCAGTGCCCAGTCGCCATTAAAGTCCTTGTGTAGCTTCTCCAGGTAATCGAGTGCGGAGCGGGTTGATGAATAAATATCTTTACGACCGTCATACCACCAGTTTTGTTTCAGCCCGTAGTGCCGACCAGTCGCAGGGATAAATTGCCATAGCCCGACAGCCTTTGCACTGGACAGTGCATTCGGTTTATAAGCACTCTCGATGGCTGGCAACAGGACTATTTCCATTGGCATGTTACGACTTTCTACCTGAGTTGTTATGTAATACAGGTAGGGGGTTGCCCTCTTGACCAGTCGCTCAATATATTCCGGGCGTGATGAATACCAGCGTTCATATTCGGCAATATGACGACTATTTATGTCTGGCAGAGCATATCCTGCTCGAACTCGATCCCACAGATCTGTGAAATCTTCTGTAGTATAGGTGACCTCTTTAGGCTGGTACTCCCTGGGTGCGGCGGTGTATGAGGCAATAGTTCTCTGCACAGCAGGGCTCTGATCTGGTTTGTGTTCGGAATCGTCAGATCCACCGAAAAGCTCTGCAAGGCTGGGTTCTGTGCCCTTTGATTGTGTGTCTTTTAGCTTTGTACTTGCACAGCCGGAAAGAAAAAGTGCGCCGGAAAGGAGCAGGGTGATTAGTGTGCTGTTTATCAGATTATTTTTCATCGAGACGCAGTATTTTTTTACCTGATAACAGCATAGACTGCACAGATACTTTATTAGTGAAAAGTAGTTTATCTTATCTTTTATATATATTCTAGAAAATAATTTAAATAAGCTATATAAGGTATTGTTTATACTTGAAAAATTAATGAATTATTTTACATAATTATTGTTTGAATGATGTTGTCAATCATGTTTAATTTATTGTTGTATATGTTTGATTATAGACACATTAAATGAAAAAACCATCATAATGAGTAGTTTTCCTGATTGGAGCCGGACCGGTCTTGGGCAATCACTGATTGCAGCTGAGCAGGGTGCGCTGAGTAAATTTTTACCTGCTCTCAAAGGTGATATCGCTGTTCAGTATGGCTATGCCGGCACATCATCACTGCTGGAGACGAGTAATATTGAACATAAATTCATATTGCTTGCCTGTGAAAACACAGAAGCTGATATTTTTCCATCTGAGTCTTTTGGTGAGTTGCAGGCTCTTTATATAGACGCGGGATCAACTCTTCCTTTCTTTTCGTCATCCGTTGATCTATGCCTGTTGCCGCATATGCTGGATTTTTCTGATAACCCGCATCAATTGCTACGCGAAAGCAAAGATATCCTTGTCAGTGGCGGCCACCTGGTTATTCTTGGCTTTAATCCTTATAGCTTATGGGGAATGAGAAAGTTTTTTTCGAGAAAAAATGCGCCATGGAATAGCCATAATTATTCCGTCTACAAAGTCCGGGACTGGCTCAGTTTACTGGATTTCCATATCAGCGGCGGTATGATGCTGTATTATTCTCCGCCCATCCGGAACCAGCAGCTGCGAGAGAAATTTGTGTTCATGGAAAATGCCGGTGACCGCTGGTGGCCTATGCTGGGTAGTGTCTATCTACTGATTGCACAAAAACGGGATGCGGGAATGACAGTCATAGATCTTGGTGCAAATATCAGACAGGGTGCTTTTCTGAATGTTGCTGAGCCGGTAGCGAAAAGAAGTGTGAAATATAGGAGTATCAATAGTTGAGGCACCCAAATGTCTGAAGTTATTATTTATACCGATGGTGCATGCCGTGGTAACCCCGGGCCTGGTGGTTGGGGAGTTTTTCTTGCCTATGGCAAGAAAAAGAAACACCTGTCGGGTTCTGAAAAAGAGACAACAAACAACAGAATGGAGTTAATGGCTGCTATCAGGGCGTTGGAGAGCCTGACAAGATCTTGTAGAGTAAAACTTTATACCGATTCACAATATGTGCGCAAAGGCATCCTGGAATGGATGGAAAACTGGAAAAAGCGTGGATGGAAAACTGCGGCGAGGAAACCGGTAAAAAACCAGGATTTATGGATAACACTGGATGCAGCTATTGAGCGTCATGATATCGAGTGGCACTGGGTAAAGGGGCATTCCGGTATAGAGGGGAATGAGATCGCTGATAGCCTGGCTAACGAGGCAATAGATAAAATGTTAAATGGTGATGAGCTATGAGGCAGGTCGTGCTTGATACCGAAACGACCGGTCTGGATCCTCACAAAGGACATCGTATTATCGAAATTGGCTGTGTTGAGCTGATCGACCGTAAACGCACCGGTAATGAGCTGCATCAATATTTACAGCCGGATCGGAAAATTGATGCAGGTGCTATAGAAGTCCACGGTATCACCAATGAATTTCTGCAGGATAAGCCAAAGTTTGCAGATATTGTTGATGACTTTCTCTCGTATATAAAAGATTCACAACTGATCATTCATAATGCACCGTTTGACGTTGGATTTATTAATGCTGAATTGAAGCTCACGGGCAGGGATCTTGGTGATACCAGTCAATATTGTGAGGTGATTGATAGCCTGGTGATGGCCAGGCGCATGCGTCCAGGACAGAAAAATTCACTGGATGCTCTGTGCCGGCATTTTAATATTGATAATTCAACAAGAGAACTGCATGGTGCGCTGCTGGATGCTGAACTGCTGGCAGAAGTTTATCTGGCTTTAACAGGTGGTCAGGAAGCGCTGTTTAAGGATGTCGAATCTGGGCAGCAATCTGTTGCAGAGAAGATAATTCGCCAACTGGACACGAATCGAGCAGCTTTGCCAGTCATCCATGCCAGTGAAGAAGAGCGGCTTCAGCACGAAGACTGGCTGGATCTGCTGGATTCTAAAACGGATGGTAAGTGTTTGTGGCGTATGGGGTCCTGATTGTTTTTTTGTGCTGGCGCACGGCTGGGTTTCATTTTTATTCTCATTCTTGAATTGATCTGAGTTTTTCACCCTTTATGGGCGAGTGACTTTTGCTTTGCTTGCCCAAAGAAAAGTAACCAAAAGAAAAGGCACCCGCATGCTTGCCCTTCGGGTTCCCTGCGATGCTCAGATAAGCTGGCGGGGTGTGAAACTCGCTATCGCTCAGACAACACACCCCAAAATCCCCAGCTCATCTTGCGCTTCTCGGCTAGCCTGAACGGGATTTTAAGATCAAGACCAAAATCAAAAGCAAGATCGGAGGCAGCATTGTAGGTCCGAATTCATACGGACAAGATCTGTGCGAATGAATTCAGACCT
The DNA here is from genome assembly GCA_030617565.1 of Gammaproteobacteria bacterium. GTDB lineage: Bacteria > Pseudomonadota > Gammaproteobacteria > BMS3Bbin11 > BMS3Bbin11 > BMS3Bbin11. The sequence goes on from JAUWVE010000050.1 coordinate 6,778, forward strand.
ACAGAATCATCAATACATCACTGTTACACCTCCCTGGTTTTGATCTTTTGTCTTTAGTCTTTTGCCCTTAGACTTTGACCTCCCATCCCCTTTTGGGTTGTCGAGCACTGGAAGGCTGGGCCGGAATAGCGCGGTGCTTGTCTGAGTTGGTGTGGTCTCTCAACTCATGAGTACACATCAGCGCAGCGAGTAGCCATTAGCTACAAGGCGCATCTCGCAGGGAATGGCCATGTCCTTTCCAAGAGATGCAACAGCGTAGATGATGGCTACTCGCTGTGCCCAAAGGGAGCCCCACAAATGACCCAATCCTGCGTTACAATCCTTGGGAAGGGAATAACCATTAACTGCAGACTGCGCCTTGGCTTGGGTCATTTGTGAGGCTCTGATATGTACTCATGAGTTGAGATACCACACTGGCGAGTTCGCCGCGCCCGGTCCAGACTGAAGCGCGCAGAGCAGCCGCAGGCCAACACATGGGGCGGCTTTTCTTTGGTTCTGTTTCTTTTGTCCGTACAAAAGAAATGAACTCGTCCATGAAGGACGAAAAACTCATATCAATTCAAGAAATAGAATAAAAAAATAGTGGAAAGGCCGTGTGCCAGCACAAAAAAAACCTAGTCCCAACGCCCAATCCGTACTAACCGGTAGCCAGCCTGACTCAGTTTATTCAGTAACCCCAGTTCCCCCGGTAGGTGCAGGGCGCCGATGGCAATGAAAGTATTGCCGGCTTGCAGTCGACCCTGCAGGCGATCAAACATTTTCTGATTACGATCATAGATCAACCGAGTCTTTATCAGTTCGGCAAGCTTTTTGTCCTCTGGCTCCTGAGTAGCGCTGACCCGTATTAGTTCTTCCAGGTCACCGCTTAAATAGGCATCAAGCAAATCGCTATAGGCCTGATCTTTTTCTGTTAATGTGTTCATGGTTGAGCGCAGCAGGTTCACCTGGTCTGCTAATAGTAAATCATCGAAGACCGACAATTGTTCATCAATAGTTTCAAGCCCCTCAATTCTGATACCTGTATTTCTTGCGCTATCAGCGAGTTTTTTGTCGAGAAAGGTTCCTGAGTTATTTTCCGGTCTGATCAGCAACAGCATAGCGGCCCAGGGTTTGAGAACTGAAAGGATATCGCCAGGCAGCTGATTGCCTGATTCGGCAAGTGCAAGCGTCACTTTTTGGAATTCTGTCTCACCAATCACCTGTTTCAGGTTCCTGCCGTCGGTGAACAGCATTTTTCGCAGGATATTAACGGAACCGCTGGCATTTAATTCGAGCTCCAGCATCAATGTATCTGACGCCGCCAGGCGTCGTAACACGCTGTCGGGGATTGCCATCACTTTTTCATCATCGATGTGTATGGTGCCGAAAATATAGCTGCTGCGGATGTCGCTGTTTGTATCTGGATATTCAATCCGCCATAGCATGGGACTGCCAGCCTGTTGGCTGGCAAGGTAATCACTATCATGGTCAGGCTGTGATACAAGGAGGGCTCTGTTCCGTTCTCCTTTACTACGGTCTATATAATGGATATCAGACTGTGAGTACTGGGCCGTTTTATAGGCAATGGCAGGGAAAGACCATGCTAGTTGAAGAGCCACTACAGGCAATAATAGTGTTTTCGCCAGTAGCCGGGAGGAAAAAGAAATTTTCATAGGGAAAGTGATTAAATCCAGAATGCTTCAGTGTATTGTTTATAATACCCTAAATTGATTTAAGGAGTGCACCACCAATGCCAGATCTTTCTGTAGTAATACCCGTACAGAATGAGGAAGAAAATATTCGCTTGCTAGTTGAAGAAGTCAGGCAGTCTCTGGATGGGGTGCTTGATTATGAGTTAATCTATGTCAATGATGGCAGTACCGATGCAACGCTGCAGATTCTCGAAGAATACCGTGCAGGTTTTCCTCTATTGCGTGTTTTCAGCCATGCATCGGGTGTTGGACAAAGTACAGCAGTTCGAACGGGCATACTACACGCAGATTCAGCAACCATCGCTACCCTGGATGGTGATGGACAGAATGATCCAGCGGATATCCCGGCTCTGTATCAGGCACTTATAGAGCAGGCAGATTCTGGTGTTGTGCTTGTTAATGGCTACCGCAAGAAGCGCAAGGATACGTATATCAAACGATTGTCATCGAAACTTGCCAATGGTATCCGTGGCTGGCTGCTGGATGATAATACACCTGATACGGGTTGCGGCCTTAAAGTTTTTAGCCGGGAGGCCTATCTGGCTATTCCATTTTTTGATCACCTTCACCGTTTTTTGCCTGCAATGATGATTAACGGAGGCGGCAAAGTGATATCTGTTGAAGTGAATCACAGGGAGCGCCAGCTTGGGTCATCCCACTACGGCTTTTTTGACCGCCTGTGGGTGGGGGTTTTCGATATTATGGGTGTGATCTGGCTTAAATCACGCACGACTCATCCTGTTCTCATTAAGGACCCAGATGACGACCAGCGTGGCTAGTTTGCACATGCAGGTGATAATTTGATGCTAGGGTAGGTAGATGAATAATACTATTTTGATTTTTGAACTTTTGGGAATGACCCTGGTCGTCACACCCTGGAAAATTATAGGTTATATTGGCGTGATTCTTTTTGCCGGCCGCTGGTTTGTGCAGTTGTGGGCCTCCCGCCGCTCACGCAAGGTCGTGATGCCACGTCTATTCTGGTATATGAGCATTGTCGGCAGTTTGATGCTGCTCAGTTACTTCATTTTTGGCAAAAATGATTCTGTCGGAATATTGTCAAATTCATTTCCCTTTCTGATTGCCAGCTACAACCTCTACCTGGATGTGACGCATAAAAACCGGTTAAACGACTCAGCCTAGGACTCAGCTTCGGGTGGTACCCAGGATAATACCTTTCTGTTTAAGCCCTTCAAGGATTTCCAGCCCACTTTGCAGTATAGGCCCGGCATCGGTGACCCCGAGCTCTTTTGCAATTTCTTTTAATACGTCCACACCAGCGGCCTTTTCATCTTTTTCAAGTTGCTGTAACAATTTCGCTGTGACAGGGTTTATTTTAGTAAACTGAACATCGTCATCGTTATCGCGGTAGACAATGATGCAGACGGCCTGTTCAGCTGGCTGCTCAGGCTGAAAATCGGGTCCGATTTGATGCACGGGCCAGGAATAGGTCATCAGCCATGCCAGCGGTGACATCACGGGATGGCCATCCAGCAGCGACGACTCCGTGTCGATCTGCTGCAGATCAGGTGTTTCCTGTGAAATTGATAATGCCAGCTCTATCCATTCATAGTGCGCAAGTTCAAACATAAA
>JAUWVE010000123.1 GCA_030617565.1 Gammaproteobacteria bacterium
CGGCTTCATCTGCTGCAGCACCTGCCCGCGATCAAGCTGCTGCGGTGCGCCGGGATAATCATGGGTCAATGGAACATAGGCCGCCTTGCCAGCCTCAACGGCAAAAGACAGGCCAACGATTTCGGCCTGCATGGCATCCAGATCAGTGGTCTCGGTATCAAAAGCAAAGATGCCTTCCTGCTGTATCTTATTTAGCCAGTCGTCCAGCGAAGGCTGATCCAGCACCGTATCGTATTCGGCCTCAGCACTCAGCTCATCATTCGCACCACCCAGTTCTGTAAGCCAGGTCTTGAACTGCAGCCGCGCATAGAGATCTTTAAGGCGTGCTTCATCGGCCTCATTTATCTTTAATTCGTCCAGCTTGAGTGGCAGATCAAGTTGACAACGAATGGTGACCAGATCACGGGACAGTGGAAGAAATTCCAGCGAATCACGCAAATTCTCACCCAGCTTTCCTTTCACCTCATCGGCACGTTTCATCAATGTATCGAGATCGCCAAATTCTTCAAGCAGCTTCACGGCCGTTTTCGGCCCGACCTTGGGTACACCGGGTATATTGTCAGCGGTATCACCCACCAGTGTTAGATAATCGATAAACTTATCTGCAGGCACACCAAAGCGTGCCGTAACACCGTCAACATCCGTCACCCTGTTATCCATCGTATTGACCAGGGTGACATGCTGATTGACCAGCTGTGCCATATCCTTGTCGCCAGTCGATATCAGTACATCTGCCGAGTTTTCCATCGCCTGTGCCGCCAGGGTACCGATCACATCATCGGCCTCGACACCTTCAATCACCAGTAAGGGCAGCCCCATAGCCTCAATAATTTCATAGAGAAAAGGTACCTGGCTGCGCATCTCATCCGGCATCGGCGGGCGATTAGCCTTGTATTCTTCGTACAGGTCATTGCGAAATGTTTTGCCTTTGGCATCAAAGACCATGGCGATATATTCCGGCTGATACTGCTTCAGTAGGCTGCGTGTCATGTTAATAACACCGTAGATAGCGCCGGTGGGCTGGCCTTCGGAATTATTCAGGCCGGGCATGGCGTGGAAGGCCCGGTAGAGGTAGGAAGAGCCATCGACCAGAATGATGGGGGGATTAGACATAAGTTTCGAGTTCCAAGTTCCAAGTTCCAAGTAGTATAAGTGAAAATTCTCATCGTTGTTGAATGGCCACTTAACTACAATAAGATTGTGGGAGGCGCGCTCTCGCGGCGAATTTCTTTAAATCGTATATTCTTGAATTTTTTTCGCCGCGAGGGCGCGGCTCCTGTTAATTGTGAAAATATTTTCTTTACATCCTGCATCATGCTAAATATGAAACATGACTAAAATAATCAAAGGCCCATCGAAGACGCCGCTACCATCCATCTCAACCCGTAAACTATCTCGTCAGTCATGGAAGATATTTCAGATCATGGCCGAGTTTGTCGAAGGCTATGAAAGACTGGCAGAAATACATCCCTCGGTCAGCATTTTTGGCTCCGCCCGTTTCGCTCCCGACCACCCATCCAGCCAGTTAACTGAAGAAATAGCACTAAAATTATCCAATGCAGGTTTCTCGGTTGTTAGTGGTGGCGGACCGGGCATTATGGAAGCGGCAAACAAAGGCGCATTTGAAGGCAAATCACCGAGCATCGGTTTGAATATCGAACTGCCCCACGAGCAGGAACCCAATCCATACCAGGATCTAGCACTGACATTTCATCACTTTTTCTCGCGCAAGGTCATGTTCGTAAAATTTGCTACTGCCTATGTAGTGATGCCCGGTGGATTCGGCACACTGGATGAACTCGCTGAGATGTTAACCCTGGTGCAAACCGGCAAGTCACGCCGCATCCCCATTATTCTTGTCGATTCCGGTTTCTGGTCCGGTCTCATAAGCTGGTTTAGCAATACTCTGGTCAAGGCAGGTACCATCTCTGAATCTGATCTGGATCTGATTCAGATAATTGATGACCCGGACAAGGTGGTAGAAGCGATATTCCGCTACTACGAGCACCGTCGCTTTGAACCCACAGAAGAAGAAGCAGAACTGCAGCTAAACCTTTAGATCAACGAGGAAAGTGATTAAGTATTTTTAGCAGATTCAATCTTTCCTCTTTTATCTTTTACCTTTCATCTGTCTTTCCACCTTGCGTTGCAAGGGTGATGGTAGTGTAATATCAGAAAACCTTCCTGCAAGGAAACAACAATGTATAAACTCCTGATTTTCATATTTCTTCTTTTCCCGTTGATTGCTGCCGCCCAGGATTTAGAGCCGCCTGAAGAGGCCCCACCTGCCAGCCGGTCACAGGAAAATAAGGCCGATGAGCCTGATGGTTTCGATCCCGGCGGTGCCGAAGTCAATATTATTACCGAAGGCGACAAGACCATCGAGGAATATAGCCTGAACGGGAAAGTCTATATGGTGAAAATTCATCAGAAGGGTTTTGCACCATACTATCTTATTGATCTTGATGGCGATGGCAGAATGGACGAGCAGGTCAGTGAATTAATGGAGCCCTGGGCACCACCACCAAACTGGGTTTTATTTCGCTGGTGAAGGCAGGGGAAAAGCAGGTAAAAGTCGAAAGGTTAAAGGGGAAAGATTAAAGGGCACCTCTATTAATTCTGAACTACCCAGAAATAATAGAGGTGCCCTAAAAACTAAAAGAAACTAATCAACCGGGTTAAAAAATAAATGGAGGAATCAAAATGCAGGCAAAAAGTGTAGGCGCGGGACAGGGAGCTAGCTGGTTTAGTTGCGGCTGGAATCTGTTCAAGCAGGATTTTGGTACCTGGTTCATTATGTTCCTGATACTCATTGGTCTATCTATCGTATTGAGCTTTATACCCTTTATAGGATCACTGGCTCTGTTGATTATTTCCCCGGCCCTGATCGGTGGCTTCATGTATGCGGCTTCTGAGCTTGATAAAGGCAACAACATTGAAATTGGTTATTTGTTTCAGGGATTCAGGGACAAGGATCGCATGAACAAACTGTTAGTACTGGGCGGAATATATTTACTGGTACAGATTCTTTTGATGGTCGTCATGCTTTTTTTGTTCAGTGGAAATGCAATGATGTCAGCAGGTGAAATGAGTAATGTTGATCCTGCGACGATGATGGCTGCAGGTGAAGCGGGTAATATTGATCCTGCGGCAATGATGTCTTCTGGCATGGGGTTGTCAATGCTTTTGGCCATCCTTATTGGGTTAACTGTGATGCTTGGCTTTATTTATGCGACGCCATTAGTCATGCTCGGTAATATGGCACCGGTTGAGTCGATCAAGGCGAGTTACTCGGCTTGCTTTAAAAATATCTTGCCATTACTGGTTTTCGGTCTTATCTATTTGCTGCTTGCCGTCATTGCTGCAATCCCCATTGGCCTGGGCTTTCTGATACTTATCCCGGTATCCATCCTTGCCCTGTACTGTAGTTACAAATCGATATTTCATTAAGGGTGGCTAAAATTCTCCTGCGACTATTTGTTTCACTGTCCATTGCAGGAGTGCCTTTTTTAGCCTTTGCCCGTGATCCAGAAATTCGTCTGTACAAGATGACACATGACGGCCATTCAGTTAAATACACCCTTTTGGGTAAGGGAGATAACTCGGGCTGTCACAATACACCCTATACCTATCATGTCTATAAAGTAGCCGTCCTTGCCTTTAAAAGCTGTAGCGTCTATTCGGCAAAAGACTGCCAGCCTGACGCTATCCTGCCTGCCTACTGGAAGAACAAGGACAAGGTCTCGACAAAAATGAAACAGGGCACGCGCTGGTTTCTGACTCGTGATGGCAGCGAGGTTGATGTCTTGTCGTGGTCCTGTGAAATCAAATAAATAATGCAAACGATCGTAGAGACTATCGATCGCATCAATGATGTGATTGGCCGTGGCATCGCATGGCTAACACTGGTAATGGTTCTAGTTACCTTTCTGATTGTGGTTCTTCGCTACACTTTCAGCATTGGCTGGATTGCCATGCAGGAGTCCGTCATTTATCTTCATGCACTGGTATTTATGCTGGGTGCTGCCTACACGCTGAAACAAAACGCCCATGTCCGCGTCGACATTTTTTACGAAAAAATGAGCGCCCGCACTAAGGCCTGGTTTGATCTGTCAGGCGTGCTGCTGCTGCTAGCTCCTTTCTGCCTGTTTATCATAATAATTTCCTGGAACTACGTCGGCCTGTCCTGGTCATTGCTGGAAGGCTCCAGAGATGCCGGTGGACTGCCTGCTGTGTTCCTGCTGAAAACTACTATACCGGTTATGGCAGGCCTGCTGATGCTGCAGGGTATCGCACAGGCATTGCGCAGTATCCTTGTATTGCGTGGACGGGAATTTCCGACTAGTGACACATAAAACATATTTACCACGGAGGTCACAGAGGAAGCTCCTGTACTCGAATGATACTGTCGGGAATTCAGGACGTTAAAGGTTGGATTCTGGCTAATCACATGCCGGCATGACAAACAAAATAAAAGCCGCCATCTGGCACAAACCAACGACAACTACTTGCACATGCAAACATCCCCCCAAAAACCTCTGTGACCTCCGTATCCTCTGTGGTGAAAATATCTTTCTGAGAAAATGACTGAATTTATGCCTTTATTTATGTTTCTGGTTGCAGGACTTATCCTGATGACCGGTTACCCTGTTGCCTTTTCACTGGCAGGTACTGCACTGGTTTTTTCCCTGATCGGTATTATCACTGGTACCTTTGACAGTACTTTCCTGTCTGCCATGCCGAGCCGTTTATTTGGGATCATGACAAATGAGACCCTGATTGCGGTACCTTTATTTGTATTTATGGGCGCCATGCTTGAGCGTTCGCGGATTGCAGAACAATTACTCGATGCCATGACAGCTCTGTTCGGCAAATTACGCGGAGGACTGGGCATCTCGGTTATTCTT
>JAUWVE010000055.1 GCA_030617565.1 Gammaproteobacteria bacterium
TCATACTGATGCTGAAAAAATCTCGTCAGGACGTCACGGACTGCAAGTGCGTCATTGAGGCAGAACGTGCCGATGGTATTCCTGCTGTGTTTACCCATATACATGTACATTTTATTGTCACCGGCAAAGGTTTGAGTGCCAAACATGTCGAACGTGCGGTCAAGCTTTCAGCAGAGAAATACTGCTCGGCATCAATAATGCTGGCGAAAGCAGTAGAAATTACGCATGATTATGAAATTATAGAAGAAGACTAAGGAGAAAGGATGCGGGACGAAGGAAAATATTGTTTTGATCTTTCGTCTTTCGTCTTTAGTCTTTAGTCTTTCGTCTTTCGTCTTGAAACTTGAAACTTGAAACTTGAAACTTGAAACTAAGTTCTATGCATGACCCACAGGAAACAGCCGACCGCTTCGATGCTATCCTTGATAGCTACTATAAAGCCTGGTTTCGTTATCACCCGGAGCAGGCCGTTGAGGTAGGGCATGATGCCTGTGCTGGTCAGTTAAAGCCTTACGGCGATGACGATATGGGTGCCTTGATCACGCTTAATCGCGAGCTGATGTTCAGTCTTGAAGAGCTGGATGCCGAGACCCTGGATGCCGACAGGTTGATCGATTATGAGCTGGCCTGGAGCAGTGCCGCACTGGAGACTGAGGAACTACTTGAGTCTGACTGGCGCTATCTTGACCCTGAGTGCTATCTGCCGGTTGAAGCAATTTATCAATTACTGATGCGTCCCGTCAGCAATTTCGAACAGGCGCTGGCTTCGCGCCTGTCCAGTATTCCGCAATACCTGCGCGGTGCTCGGCAGAAACTGGGAACCCAGGCGGAAAAAATACCCTCCTTATGGATCAAGTCATCGTTACTGACTGCGCGCGAAGGGGCCCACTTTATACGCTCAATTCCACGGCATCCACGGCTGTCAGAATGTAAGCAGGCGATCCCTGATTTGGCAGGTCTGGTCAGTAAGGCAGCAATAGCACTGGAGAATTTTGCCAGCTGTATCGAGAGCGATCTGCTGCCACAGGCGGCAGGCGACTTTGCCTGTGGTGAGCGACACTTCGGGCATATCCTCGGCTTTCAACATTTTCTTGATATCAATCAGGATAAGGTCCATGCGCTGGGCCAGGAACTGTATGAGGAAACGGCTTCCCGTTTGCGTGAGGCATGCATGGTGCTAAACGGCAACGATGATGTTGCCGCTATGACAGTAAAACTGGCCGAGAACCATCCGCCCGCTGATCAACTGCTTGGTAGTTATCGCCAGTCTATGCTGGATGCACGCGCCTTCCTTGAAAAGAAGGATATCGTCAGCCTGCCGGAGACAGAGGCCCTGAGCATTATTGATACACCGGCTTTTCTGCGTCATGAAATACCCTTTGCCGCCTATGACGAGCCCTTGCCCAATGACCCCCGGCAGCAGGCCTGGTATTACGTCACGCCCTGCAGCGACGCCGAACAACTGGCACAACACGATTATGCCTCGATAGCACAGACATGCGTACATGAAGCCTGGCCTGGGCATCATCTGCAGTTTGTTACGGCAAATATGAACCCTGCTGCCCGTAGCTTGCCGAGATTGTTAAACCCATCTGCTACATTGTATGAAGGCTGGGCATTGTATTGCGAACAAATGATGCTGGAGCAGGGCTTTAGCCAGACACCTGAGCAGGAATATATTATGCTCAGAGACCGTCTCTGGCGTGCCATGCGCATCATGCTGGATGTTGAGCTGCATTGTCGAGGACTGTCGATAGAGGATGCGGCAAAGCGTATGGTTGACGGCCTGGGTATGCATCATGAACAGGCGGTGGCCGATCTGACATGGTACACACGCTCACCCGGTGTCCCTATGGGCTATGCAACAGGCTGGGCGATCATCAATTGCCTGCGTGAACGACAGATGACACAGCAGGGTGATGAATTCTCTCTGAAGAGCTTTCATGACGCATTGCTTTCCGGCGGTTCCATGGCCCTGGCCCTGGTCATTCGGCGAGTATTCGGTGATGAAGCCTGGGCGGATGTGGAGAGCGAGGTTTTTTCTGTTGCGAAGATGGAGAACTCATGAACAGTAAACGGCCACCTGCAACGACCGGTATGCGGCACATCGCATTGAACGTTATAAAACTTGCAGAGACCGAAGCCTTCTATGAAGAGTTGTTAGGCATGCAGGTGGAATGGCGGCCTGATGAAGAGAATGTCTACCTGACCTCAGGCAATGACAACCTGGCCCTGCACAAAGTGAATGAACGTCCCTCAGGCCCACAGCATCTTGATCATATCGGCTTTATCATCGGCGAGATTGAAAGTGTGGACACCTGGTATGAATTTTTACGACAGCATGATATCGAAATCTTCAAACCACCGAAAACACATCGCGATGGGGCACGCAGTTTCTATTGCCGCGACCCGGATGGCAATGTCGTACAGATGATTTTTCATCCACCGTTGGCGTAAATGGTGTATTGATTTATGCTTTGATGTGACGGTAGTTGCAGGAGCATCGCACCGGCGAGACGTTCCTGCAGGAAAGATGTTTGTCTTTTCGATGTGTTAAAACTAAGGAAACTCTTATTAATTCAATGAAGCCCGTCATTGCGAGCGAAGCGCGGCAATCTCATGCAATATAATTAATAGCTTGGAGATTGCCACGTCACTTCGTTCCTCGCAAAGACGAATAAACCAGAGCTTCCCTAAGCATCTAGCTCTTCCCATCGAGAATAGGCCTGTTCCAGCTCACTATCAATCTCAGCAAGTTTTTTCTGATCTTTGGCTATATCTTCTTCAGCATGTTTAAAGTAATCCGGCTCAGCCATGCTGTCATGTAATGCCTGCTGCGACTGTTCCAGCTGTTCAATCTTCTGCGGCAGTTCATCCAGCTCACGCTGAAGTTTATAGCTGAGTTTTGTCTGTTTAGTGACCCTGGATTTAGCGGTGGCTGTTTTCGGTGCAGATTTCTTTTCAGCTTTCGCTGCTGTTCGTTGGCGCATCCAGTCATCATAACCGCCAACATATTCATCGATCACACCATCGCCTTCAAACGACAGGGTTGAAGTAACGACATCATTAATGAAGCTACGGTCGTGGCTGATCAGCAGCAGGGTTCCGCTGTAGTCGACCAGCAGTTGTTCGAGCAGGTCCAGGGTTTCAAAGTCCAGGTCATTAGTTGGCTCATCGAGTACCAGGACATTGGAGGGTCGGCAGAACATTTTCGCCAGCAGCAGACGATTTTTTTCACCGCCGGACAGGGCATTGACCGGGCTACGTGCCCGGTCAGGTGCGAAAAGAAAATCCTGCAGATAACCAATGACGTGTTTTTCCCTGCCATTGATAGTGACCGAGTCCTTGCCGAGGGCAAGGTTATCGATCACCGTCGCATTATCATCCAGCTGGGCACGCTGTTGATCAAAGTAGGCAATATCCAGTCGGGTGCCGTGCTTTAGTCTACCTGACTGAGGTCCCAGCTCACCCAGTAACAGCCGCAGCAAGGTGGTCTTGCCCACGCCATTGGGGCCAAGTAAACCAATCTTGTCACCACGCATGATAGTAATAGAAAAGTCTTTGACTATCGGCTGCTCATCATAGGCGTAGCTGATATTCTCAGCTTCAATCACTATTTTCCCTGAGCGTTCGCTTTGCTGGATAGCAATGTTTACATTGCCAACCCGTTCACGTCGTGCCTGGCGTTGCCGGCGCAGTTCTTCCAGTGCCCTGACGCGGCCTTCATTGCGAGTACGCCGGGCCTTGATGCCCTGGCGTATCCAGCTTTCTTCAGCGGCGAGTTTTTTATCCTCCAGCGCCTCATTTTTTAGCTCTGCAGACAGCATCAGTTCACGGTTCTTACGGTATTCATCGTAATCACCCGGCCATGAAGTCAGTTGCCCTCGCTCCAGTTCAATGATGCGCGTGGCCAGCCGCCTTACGAAGCGTCGATCATGCGAGACAAAAACCAGGCTGGTATTTTGCGCCAGCAGAAAGTCTTCCAGCCATTCAATCATGCTGATATCAAGATGGTTGGTCGGTTCGTCCAGCAGCAGTATATTGGGTTCCTGTACCAGGGCGCGACCTAGCAGAACGCGACGAGACTGGCCGCCTGACAATGAACGAAAATCCTCATCACCGTTAAGCAACAATTTCGATAATACGATTTCTATGCGCTGGATGTAGTGCCATGCATTGGCGGAGTCAATTTTTTCCTGCGCCAGATGCATGCGATCCATGCTGGCCGGGTCGTCTATCTTACGGCTGAACTGATGGTAGTCATTAATATGCTGGCCGATTTCGCCCAGGCCAGAGGCAATCACTGCATAGTTGGTGCCGGAGATGTCACCGGCTACGTCCTGGGACATGCGGGCAACGACCAGGCCAGTGCGGAATTGAATTTCGCCAGAATCAGGCAGGATTTCTTTAGTAAGTAGCTTTAACAGCGTTGATTTGCCGCAGCCATTGCGGCCCAGCAAAGCGATGCGTTCACCTTCTTCAATACGAAGGTTGATGTTTTCCATCAGCGTGGGATGACCAAATCCCAGGGTGATATCACGCAGGGTGACGAGACTCATGATTAGTGATAGTTAAAATAGGGCCATGTGAGACGTCATTATACCCTGCGGGTAGTTCCGTCGGTTACAGGGACCATGGGTTGGTAAACGCTGAATCAACAGGCGGGAGTAAAGACTTTTGTGAATATCAGGCGGAGAGCCTAATTATCGTCCAGTTCGATCATTTCAAATTCAGCCTTGGTGACCCCGCATTCCGGGCATTGCCAGCTATCGGGGATATCATCCCAGCTGGTGCCGGGTGGGACACCCTCATCGGGCAGGCCTTTTTCTTCTTCATAGACAAAACCGCATACTGCACATTGCCATTTACGCATAACTGTTTTCCCGGCATTCAGAGTTTCAGTAGTGACAGGCTGGCTGTCAGATGAATGATAGTTTAACAGGATTCTGCATTTAGATACTCTTGATATCGGTAAGGTTTGTGAAATGAGATGCAAGGCGAAGGAGTAAAGGGAATTGTGGGAGATAAAGCTATAATACAGTTCGGGATTTATTTTTTGAACATACGAGGAATAGCTGGTGAAGTATGAAGTCTTATTGAATGACAGACCGGTTTCAGTGAATATCAGCGAGGCCGGACTAAGGCGCCTGAAAAAAACAGCGAAACCCCTGCTAATTGAAGTCGAGCTATATTTCAGCTGTTTGATCAAAAAAGCCTGTCATTTTCGTGAATTAGAAAATATTGACGATTATGTCAGGGTGATCGATGGTCTGTATATTCACTTCAGAGCCACGATGACACACAAGTGTTCTATTGATGAGTTTGAAAATGACAAAGCGGCTGATTTCCCGATCGTGAATCAGAAACCCTATATACCCAAATGGGTCAATCTTGATTTTTATGGCAATGAGTGGGATGGGGAGTTTGGTTACGTGGAGTAACCCCTGACTGCTGCCCTGCTTGCCAGCTTATGTAAGAACAGACAGTATTGCTGCATGTTATCAACGGGTTTTGTGTGATATAAATCTGAATAATTATTTTTCGACGAGAACGTTAAACGCCATGCATCACGAAGGAAACCTTCGCAAACTGAAATCTCATCTGACGGATCCAGTGGAATATGGCATGCCGCTGAACAAGCTGGTTGTTCCCCTCAATTCCCTGATTGGAAAATATATTTCACTGCAATACAAGGGGCTAATCAATTGCATCCATTGCGGTCGAAAGACCAGCAAAAGCTTTGCACAGGGCTACTGTTTTCCCTGTATGCGCAGCCTGCCTGAATGTGATACCTGCATCGTACGACCTGAGACATGCCATTTTGCCGAGGGCACCTGTCGTGATGAAGAATGGGGAATATCCCATTGTATGCAGGATCATATAGTTTATCTGGCCAATTCATCTGGCGCAAAAGTAGGCATCACACGAGGTACACAGGTACCAACGCGCTGGATAGACCAGGGTGCTTCTCAGGCATTGCCTGTCTACCGTGTTAAGACAAGGCTGCTTTCAGGTAAGCTGGAACATATCTTGAGACAACAGGTTTCTGACCGCACTGACTGGCGCCGCATGTTGAAGGGTGAGCCTGACAGTATTGATTTGCCGGACTTAAGAAATCGATTACTTGAATCTCTGAGTGACGAGCTACAGGTTTTAGTTGATACTGAAGAACAGGCATCAATTGAAGAATTGCCATCGGCAGAAGTCGTATCGATAAATTATCCTGTACTGGAATACCCTGAAAAAATAAGTTCATTAAATTTTGACAAGACCCATGAAATCCACGGGCAGTTACTTGGTATCAAGGGGCAGTACCTGATCCTCGACAAGGGAGTCATTAATATTCGAAAGTTTGCTGGCTACCATATCAGGTTGAGTTACTAGGGCCCTTAAATTTGGAGTCTGGTGCCGGGGTACAATAGCCCAAAACCAAAAAAACACTACAATCAGAGGAGCACCTGATGCAAAAAGATATAGCACTAATTCGTAAACACCTGAAACATGACCTGACAGAGGTTCTGATTCGTTTTAGCTTGATTATCTTTCTGGTAGTCATGAGCGTGAGAATCTTCAGCCCGTTTATGGGCTTGATGGTGTGGGCGCTGATTCTTGCAGTTACCCTGTACCCGCTGCACCAGAAGCTTGCTACAAAACTTGGGGGCAAGCAAGGTCGTGCGGCAATTCTCCTGGTGCTGTCCGGGATACTTTTGATAGGCATTCCCACCGTGATACTTGGTACGGGTACTGCAGATTTTGTCGATGAAACCCATACGGCTTTTGAAAATAATACATTAACAATTAAACCACCCGCTGCCTCAGTTGCAGAATGGCCGGTTGTCGGCAAAAAACTCCATGCAGCCTGGACTTTGGCGGCGAACGACCTGCCTGCCTTGCTGGAAAAAATGCAGCCCCAGGTGAGTAATTTCTCCAAAGCTGCTTTGAGTTTTGTCGCCGGCACCGCGAGTGGCCTTTTCATGTTTTTGTTTGCGCTGATAATCGCCGGCATCATGATGGCTTTCGGTGAGTCCGGCAGTGAAGCCATGCTAAGAATCATTCATCGCATGGCAGGACCGGAAAAAGGAGATCAGCTGCAGCAGCTGTCTACTGCCACTATCCGCTCGGTGGCGATGGGGGTTATTGGCGTAGCGTTCATCCAGGCCCTGTTACTCGGCATAGGCTTTGTCTGGGCTGATATTCCAGCAGCTGGTCTGCTGGCAATAATCGTCCTGATATTGGGCATTGCCCAGATACCTCCGACCCTCATCACCATACCCGTGATTGCCTTTCTCTGGTGGAGTGGTGACTCCACCCTGAGCAACGTATTTTTCACTGTCTATTTCGTGGTTGCCGGATTAGCGGATAATGTACTCAAACCACTCTTCCTCGGCCGAGGTGTAGAAGCCCCTATGCCGATTATTCTGCTGGGCGCGCTAGGCGGCATGGTGACAGCGGGACTGGTCGGGTTATTTGTCGGTGGGGTACTATTGGCCCTCGGTTATGTGATTTTTATGGACTGGGTAAACGCTGGTGAAGACGGGGGTAGCGATCAGGCGCCTGGGGACACTACTGATCCTATTCCGGCCAACGAATAAACGACATTTTGGGAAAATTTTCCAGTAAATTACTGCTACGACTGGTACTGACCAGTGGGATCCTGGTGCTTGCCGCCTGTACAACGTTAGGGCCTGACTATCAGGAACCCGATGTGACCTGGCTAAAGGACTGGCAACCTTCAGCGTACGGAACTACGGCTGACCAGCCTGCAGCAAAGCAAGCGGACTTGCGCTTCTGGTGGCAAATCTTCAATGATCCTGCCCTGAATCGACTGATTGCTGAGGCCAGGCAGGAAAATCTACAACTGCGTATTGCCGGATTACGGATATTTGAGAGTATGGCCTTGCTGGGGATTGCCGACAGCCGGCTGTATCCGCAACTGCAGCAGGTCGGCGGCGCCGTTAACTATGTGAATAACCAGTTCCATGGTGGAGATGCCCCCGCAGGCGATCAGAGCTTTGGAGCTTACAATATCGGATTCAATCTTGGCTGGGAGCTTGATTTCTGGGGTCGTTTCAAACGCGGGATCGAGTCGGCTGACGCCGCATTTTTTGCTTCTGTTGCCAACCAGCAGGATATACAGGTACTGATCAGCGCACAGGTGGCTGACCTGTATTATGCCTATCGTACAACTGAGGCGCGTATTGAGATCGCGCACAAGAATGCCGAAATCCAGAAACGCAGTTATGAAATCACGGCAACTTTGTATAAAAACGGTGAACAATCAGAACTGGATCTACAGCAGGCAAAAACTCAATACCTGGCAACCTTGTCAGGTATACCCGAGCTGGAGATTTCCCTGCTCAAGATCCGTAATTCAATGGCTGCTTTGTTGGGACGCGCACCCGGAGATTTACCAGAATTTGATACGCCTGATTACAAGCTGCCTGCGATCTCTTCAGATAGCATCCATTACATACCTGCAAATTTGCTTAACCGCCGCCCCGACATCCGTGCAGCAGCATGGCAGGTTGCCGCCCAATCGGCTCAAATCGGTATCGCTGAAGCAGATTACTATCCAGCCATTTCACTACTGGGAAGTATAGGCTGGTCGGGTAACAGCTTGAGTGGAAGTTCAAATACAGGCAGTTTACTGCTTGGTCCGGGGCTAAAGTGGAACATCTTTGACCATGGGCGCATTAAAAATAATATACGTGTGCAGGATGCTAAATTACAACAGTTGATTGAATCCTATCAAAACTCAGTGCTACTGGCCGCTAAGGAAGTGGACGATGCAGCATACAGCATACAGAAAACAGCGGAGCAGGAAGTCTTGATTGATCAGGCCGTTACAGCGTCGGAACGTGCCCTGGAAATTGCCAACACAAGGTATCGTGAAGGTTACGCCGATTTTCAGCGAGTGCTTGATGCACAGCGTGCCATGTTCGTACAGGCCGAACGTCAGCTACTCACTTATGGAGTTTATCTTACATCGGTCATCAGTCTGTACAAGGGGCTGGGCGGCGGCTGGACTGAAACACCTGTTGAACAGTTAATCCCTGAGGATGTGAGAAAT
>JAUWVE010000060.1 GCA_030617565.1 Gammaproteobacteria bacterium
CAACCGTGCCAATCCGGACAATGCCCCGCATAGCCTGAATGTAAAATACTACCAGCAGCGCGCCAAAGCCGGTTTAATCATTACCGAAGCCTCACAGGTCTCAGCAGAAGGTGTGGGTTACCCCGGTACGCCCGGTATCTAGAGTGATGCGCAAGTGGCCGGCTGGCGAGAGATCACCGATGCTGTACATGCTGAAGGTGGGTATATCTTTCTTCAGCTCTGGTATTGTGGACGCATATCCCATCCAGATTTATTACCCGGCAATCAAACCCCGGTCGCACCTTCTGCAATACAACCGGAAGGTGACGCTATAACTTATCAAGGGATGAAACCCTTTGTCACTCCAAGAGCACTGGAAACCGATGAGATTACAGGCATTGTGGCGCAGTATAAACACGCGGCAGAAATGGCCAAACAGGCGGGTTTTGATGGTGTTGAAGTGCATGCCGCCAATGGATATCTCATTGACCAGTTCCTGCGTGATGCTACAAATCTTCGCACTGATCAATACGGTGGCAGTGTTGAAAATCGCATGCGCCTGCTCAATGAAGTACTCGATGCTGTATGTGAAATATGGCCCTCCCGGCGTGTCGGTCTAAGACTGTCACCGGAAAACAGGTTTAACAGCATATCAGACTCCGATCCACAGACGCACTTTGCCTATTTTGTTTCACAGCTTAGTACGCGCAAGCTGGCTTATTTGCATGTCCTGGAAGGTGACATGCTGGGTGAAGAACAGCATGTAGATTACCGCAGTCTGCGTGATCGCTTTGATGGCATCTACATGGCCAACAATGCTTATGACAAAACACGTGCTGAAGATGGCCTAAGCAACGGTGATTGTGACATGGTGGCTTTTGGTGTTCCATTTCTGGCCAACCCGGATCTGGTATACCGCTATCAAAACGACCTGGCATTAAACGAAGCGGATCAGGGCACCTTTTATGGTGGTGATGAACACGGTTATACGGACTACCCCTTTGCCAACCAGGTTAGCACCGAATCGGCGTGACCACCTAATATCAGGAACAGAACATGGGACACAAAGGTGATGCATTACGACAGCGGATTGTCGCATCAGCCGACCAGCTATTTTACCAACAGGGATATGAAAACACATCATTCAGCGACATAGCCGAAGACGTGGGGATCTCGCGTGGCAATTTTTATTATCACTTCAAAACCAAAGATGAAATTTTAAACGCGGTTATTGACACCCGGGTCACCGACATCGAGCAGATGTTAAAGGAATGGAGTAAACAATATACTGATCCCAGAGAGCGAATTGAACTTTACATCGATATCCTGACCTCCCATCAGGACAATATTACAAGTCACGGCTGCCCTATCGGCAGCCTGTGTACCGAGTTGGCAAAACTGAGCCACGTTATGCTGCATGATGCAAACAAGATGTTTTCCGCACAGCGTGACTGGTTAACGATGCAACTGAGAGAACTTGGCCTGGGTAAAGAGGCCAGGCAAGTGGCGATGCACTTACTGGCCCGCACACAAGGCATCGCCACCATTGCCAATGCCTTTGAAGATAAAACCTTCCTGCGTCAGGAAGTAAAGCATTTAAAACAATGGCTAGGTAGCCTCTGAATAATGATGCTATATCTCTGGCTTACAGCCTGCTAACTGGTAGATAAACATCATCAATCATATCGTCCAGTGAGTCATTTTCTATCCTGATTTTCTTACTACCACGGCTGTATATTTCATGATCCTCCTCACAATAAACGCAACGTATACATCCTGAAATCGCTCTTCTGCGCTTTACTGGAATCAGATCATTACACTCTACACATTTCTTAACAGGCGCTCTGCTTGACCGTGTATTAATAGTTATACCTCTTGCAGCGGCTATAGCTCGTTCAAGGTTGTCAGTAATAAGCTTCTCTGCCATGTCTACCTGATCCATTTCTTTCTCCTTAATATTTAGGAACCTCTGATGTGTCTGAGGTTCCTTTATTGTTGGTCGAAACAAATAATAGAGCTTATATATGTCAGTTATATGACCATTTGGTAAAAGTTTTATGACATGCCTGCCTGCTTAAGGAAACTCTGATTTAACATGCAAACGAATTCCGACGATTCCTGGTCTTCAGGATTTGCTACAGTAGCTTATCGCTTTTCTGATTCGTAGATTTTCCACCTTACTGCTCTGCAGGCTCACTAGTTGTCAGTAAGAACTGGTTTCCTGCCCTACTTTTTTTATACAATGGACGCTAACCCTCTGTGTCGCTGTCAAACCGTTTGAGGCATTATGACCACTGATCAAATACTGCTGTTTGGATTGCTGTTTTTTGTCTTTGTATTCCTGATATGGGGACGTTGGCGTTACGATCTGGTTGCATTTGTGGCGCTGATTGCGGCATTGATGATGGGCGTTGTGCCTGTAGATGAGGCATTTTCCGGCTTTGGCCATCCCGCCACGATTATTATTGCGCTGGTGCTGATTATCAGCAAGGGCCTGTCGAACTCCGGTGCCATTGAATTGATCGCCAGGCAGGTCAGCCGCTTCGGAACCTCGCTGCAGATGCATATCGCCGCGATGTCGGGCATTGCGGCTGCCCTGTCGGCGGTGATGAACAATGTCGCGGCACTGGCCATGCTGATGCCGGTCGACATACAGGCGGCTATTAAGGCTAAGCGCAGCCCGTCGCTGTCGCTGATGCCCTTGTCCTTTGCAACAATACTTGGTGGCATGATCACCATGATTGGCACGCCGCCGAACATCATCATTGCTGAGTTTCGGCAGAGTTCGCAGGGTGAGAGTTTTAGCATGTTCGACTTCGCGCCGGTAGGACTGACCTGCGCTGTGGTCGGTGTCCTGTTTGTAACACTGGTAGGCTGGCGGCTGCTGCCCAAAGATCGCATCAACCAGAATTCTGCGCAGGAACTGCTTGATATCAGCGGCTACATCGCAGAACTGCATGTGCAGGAAGGATCTCCTGCCATCGACCAGCGGGTGCGGGATCTCGATGACGTTGCCGATGAAAATGATGTCGCCATCATCGGCCTGGTACGTCATGGCAAACGACAGCCGGGTCAGGCAAGACTGGTTGAAATCCGTAAAGGTGACATTCTGGTCGTCGATGCGGCTCCGGAAGACATGGACAAGTTCGTCGGTGCGCTCAAACTCGATTATTCAAGCAAGGGCAAGGACAGCAGCCCGTTGAGCAACGAGGACATGTCGCTGTGGGAAGTAGTGGTGCCTGATGGTGCAAGGATAGAGGGACGCACGGCGCAGTCCCTGCAACTGCAGTACCGGCATGGTGTGACACTGCTTGGCGTTTCGCGACAGGGTAAGCAGTTCCGTGAACGCGTGCGTCATCTGGAGATTAAAGAAGGCGACGTACTCTTATTATACGGAGCCAGCGACATGCTGGCAGAGATCAGCTACTGGCTTGGCACTCTGCCGCTGGCAGGTCGAAGCCTTGATCTGATTCAGCGCCACAAGGCCTGGCTGGCAGTCGGCCTGTTCGCGGCAGCCATCACAGCGGCCAGCTTTGGATTTCTTTACCTGCCGGTCGCGCTGGCGGCAGTGGTTGCCAGCTATGTCATATTCAACATCGTGCCGGCGCGGCATGTTTATGACTCCATCGAGTGGCCTGTCATCGTGCTGCTGGGTTCGATGATTCCGATTGGCAGTGCCCTGGAATCAAGCGGTGGTACCGCGCTAATCGCCAGTACCATCACCACACTTTCGGATGGCTACTCACCTGTGGTTGTGCTGACGCTGCTGATGGTGGTAACGATGACCCTGTCGGATGTCATGAACAACACAGCAACGGCCGTAATCGCCGCCCCGATTGCGGTCGACATTGCCAGCCGTCTCGGCGTAAATGCCGATCCATTTCTGATGACTGTTGCCGTCGCCGCCTCCTGTGCCTTCCTGACTCCTATAGGGCATAAGAACAATACCCTGATCATGGGTCCTGGAGGATACCGCTTTGGTGACTACTGGCGCATGGGCTTGCCACTGGAGATATTAGTCATTGTCGTGTCGATACCGATGATTTTGTGGGTTTGGCCGCTTTAAAATCAGGTTAAAGGTTAAAGAAGAAAGACTAAGGGCTAAAGACTAAGGAGAAAGAAGTAATATACAATTGACAGATATGCCGGATACTAGATAATGAAAGCTCAGCTACACGGAGTTATATAAGTAAAGGATAAGTAGTCTTAATGAATGATCTTGAAACTACCATAACGGGACTGTTATCAGACACTGGCAACTCATCTGATCGGCTGCTGCAATACCTGTGCACGATTCAGGAGATATATTCCCACATCCCCGAGGAAGTTGTTGAACTGCTGGCTGAAAAACTCCACATCCCCCCCGTTCAGATATACGGCCTTGTCGATTTTTACTCCTTTCTGCATCGCGAAGCCCGTGGTGATTACGACATTCTTTTCAGCGACAACATCACTGACCGTATGCTTGGCAACCAGGCGCTGATAAATAGTCTGTGCAACAAGCTGGGAGTCAAACGTGGTGAGCCGAGGCCAGATAACCGGGTCACAGTCGATGTCACGTCTTGCACCGGAATCTGCGACCAGGGACCGGCTATGCTGGTCAACGGCAGGGTGGTATCAAGGCTCGATGAAGAACGAATCCAGGCTA
Source organism: Gammaproteobacteria bacterium (assembly GCA_030617565.1). Classification (GTDB taxonomy): domain Bacteria; phylum Pseudomonadota; class Gammaproteobacteria; order BMS3Bbin11; family BMS3Bbin11; genus BMS3Bbin11. Next base: position 4,628 of record JAUWVE010000060.1, read on the forward strand.
TTGCAGACCTGGTGGAAGCCGGCACATCGCTAGCGAACTGGCCGGAGTCTTTTTTCGTCGTCGAAGACAACATCCAGCGCCGCGACATCCTGCTTTCGGATCTGATCTTCGACGGCAGTGCTATTGAAAACCTGTTAAAGAATGGCAGTGATGCCATACTCGAAGTGCTCGAACTGTCCGGCCTGCGTGGTCGCGGCGGTGCCGGTTTCATGACTGCAAACAAGTGGCGTTTCTGCCGTGACACCGAGGCCGATGAACATTATGTCGTCTGCAATGCCGATGAAGGTGAGCCGGGCACCTTCAAGGACCGTGTACTGCTGAAGAGTTATGCTGATAATCTATTTGAAGGAATGACATTGTGCGCCGGTGTCATAGGAGCGAAAAAGGGCTTGCTCTATCTTCGCGGTGAATACCGCTACCTGGTCGAAGCTTTGGAGGAGACGTTGCAGAAAAGACGTGATAACAAGCTGCTCGGTGAGAATATCCTCGGCCATGAAGGTTTTGACTTCGATATCGAGATCCACCTTGGTGCAGGCGCCTATATCTGCGGTGAAGAATCAGCACTGATCGAATCACTGGAAGGCAAACGCGGTATTCCACGCGTCCGTCCACCCTTCCCGGTTACCAATGGGTATCTTGAAAAGCCTACTGTCGTCAATAACGTCGAGACGTTTTTCGCCGCGGCAAAGATCAGCGTTCTCGGCGCGGACTGGTTCTGGTCCGTTGGTACCGAAGAATCATACGGCACCAAGTTGCTAAGCATCAGCGGTGATTGCAGCCGGCCCGGTATCTACGAGTTTCCATTCGGGGTGTCGATCAATGAGATTCTGGAAGCATGCGGGGCAGATGACGTACAGGCCGTGCAGGTAGCCGGTGCCGCCGGTACAACTATTCCACCGCAGGAATTCAACCGTACGATCGCCTTTGAAGATATTGCCACTGCCGGCTCATTCATGATATTCAGTGGGCAGCGCAAGCTGATCGATATGGTGCAGAACTTTGCCCATTTCTTCTGCCACGAAAGCTGTGGCCTGTGCACCCCATGCCGGGTTGGAGGGTCATTAATGAAAGACCTGGTCGAAAAGGTCATCGCCGGCCATGCGACGCGCTACGACCTCAACGAGATGCGTAACATTGGGCTGGTCATGAAACAAACCAGCCATTGCGGGCTGGGTGCGACCGCGCCGAACCACGTTCTCGACACCCTGCATAAATTTCCTTATATCTATGAGCAGCAACTTGCCCATGCCGGCTTTGAACCGGCTTTCGACCTCGATGCCGCGCTTGGCGCTGCCAGAGAGATCACCGGGCGTAACGATGCCGACGCACACATCAAGGACGGGTAATGAGCAGCGACAAAAAATTCAAACTGGACGGTAAAGATATCCCCTTCCATGATGGCGACACCATCATGGATGCCGTGCTGAGAGCCGGTGAATATATCCCCCATCTCTGTCATAACCCGGAATTTAAACCCAATGGCAGCTGCCGGGTCTGCGTGGTTGATGTTGATGGTCGCCATATGTCCGCCTGCACCCTGCCGGCGGCAAAAAACATGGAAGTGGATAACAGTTCTGAAGTCATTCTAGACCAGCGGCGCAGTCTTTTGCAGATGCTGTTTGTCGAAGGCAACCACATATGCCCGGCCTGTGAAAAAAGCGGTGCCTGCCAACTGCAGGCGGTGGCCTATTACACACGCATGTTGAGCCCGCATTTTACACACTTTTTCCCCAGGCGTTCCATTGATGCATCGCATCCGGATATCATTTTCTATTTCAATCGCTGCATATTGTGCGGATTATGTGAGCGTGCCAGTCGGGATGTCGATGGCAAGAATGTTTTCTCTATCAGCGGGCGAGGCATTAACAGCAAGCTGGTATTCAACTCGCCAACCGGCAAACTTGGCGACAGCGCGCTATCAGCGACCGACAAGGCTGTATCCGTTTGTCCGGTCGGTGCCATACTGCCCAAACATAAAGGCTACGAAGACCCCATTGGTGAACGCCTGTATGACACCAAGCCGATCAGCGTGGTCGGTGACGTGGCAGCGAACCACTCTGCGAATGACTCATCGAGGAACGGCGACTAAATGAATGATGCTGTGCCAGAGAAAAAACTGAAGCTCGCGACCGCCGCCCTGTGCGGTTGCTTTGGCTGCCATATGTCTCTGCTGGATATCGATGAACGTATTCTTAAACTGGTCGAGCTGGTTGAATTTGACCGTACACCGCTAACTGATATCAAGGCCGTCGGTAATTGTGACATTGGGCTCATCGAGGGTGGTGTTGCCAATACAGAAAACGTTGAGGTGCTGCGTGATTTCCGCAGGCACTGCAAGGTACTGGTTGCCTTCGGTGCCTGCGCCGTGAATGGAGGCATTCCTGCCATGCGTAACCAGTTTGACCTGCAGGACTGCCTGCAAGAGGTTTATCTCGATGGTATCGGTGTCGAAAACCCACATATACCCGATGATCCTGAAATCCCGCTATTGCTGGATAAGGTTCACCCGGTACATGAAGTGGTGAAAATTGATTACTTCCTGCCCGGCTGCCCACCTTCAGCGGATACTATCTGGATCTTCCTGAATGAACTGATAGCCGGCGAAGCGATTACTTTCCCGTATTCATTGATTCACTATGATTGAGCCCTATTACTGAGACTAAAGAGATGTCATCAGAACTCGAAACAGCAGAAAACCCGGAACGACTGAAACGTGTAGTCATTGAGCCGTTGACCCGTGTCGAAGGGCATGGCAAAGTCACACTACTGCAGGATAAGCACCAGAACATCATACAGGCCAGGCTGCACATAACCGAGTTCCGCGGCTTCGAGAAATTTATCCAGGGAAGACCCTACTGGGAACTACCTGTTCTGGTCCAGCGCCTGTGTGGTATCTGCCCGGTAAGTCATCACCTTGCCGCCGCAAAGGCGTGCGACATGATCGTTGGTGCGACCGAGCTCAGCCCCACCGCAGAAAAAATCCGTCGCCTGATGCACTTCGGCCAGATGCTGCAGTCACACGCCCTGCATTTCTTCCACCTGTGTTCACCCGATCTATTATTTGGCTTTGATGATGATATCCGTCACCGCAACATTGTCGGCGTTATCGAAGACCATCCTGAAATCGCCAGGCAGGGTGTCATGCTGCGCAAGTATGGTCAGGAAGTCATACACATTACCGCAGGAAAACGTATTCACGGCACCGGCGCTATTCCCGGCGGTATCAACAAGTCGTTAAGCAACGATGAAATCAAATATTTAAAGCGTGATATTAACCAGGTCATTGGTTGGGCACAGGGAGCTGTCGAGCTGATTAAACGTATCTTTTTCGAACACTACGATTACCACCTGTCATTTGCGACCATTGATAGCAACATGCTGAGCCTGGTACACAGTGACGGTGCCTTTGAAATCTACGATGGAGGCCTGCGTGCAAACGATGTCAAAGGCAATACGATCTTTGATCATGTGGATTGCAATCGCTACGGCGAATATATAAGAGAGGGCGTAAAAAGCTGGAGTTACATGAAGTTTCCATTTATTACCTCCATAGGACAGGATAATGGTTGGTATCGAGTGGGCCCGCTGGCCCGTGTCAACAACTGTGACTTTTTCACCACCCCGCTAGCAGAAAAGGAGCGCAGGGAATTTATCGGCATTGGTGGTGGCCAGCCGGTACAGTCAACGCTGGCCTTTCACTGGGCGCGACTAATAGAACTGCTGCACTGCACCGAGGCAATTGCCGAGCTGTTAGACGATAGCGATCTCTGCGGCAAGGCGTTGCTTAGAAAGGGTGAATTACAAAGTAGCGGCATCGGTGTTATCGAGGCGCCTCGTGGCACCCTGTTCCACCAGTACGAAATCAATGATGATGGCCTAGTCGAAAAAGCCAACCTGATCGTATCAACCACCTACAATAACCAGGCAATGAATGAGTCCATCCGTTAAGTCGC
>JAUWVE010000174.1 GCA_030617565.1 Gammaproteobacteria bacterium
TGATGCCGCACTGGCAAATGGCATAGAGATTGAGCATGCCTGTGAAAAGGCCTGTGCCTGCACCACCTGCCATGTCATTATACAGCAGGGCTTCGACTCCCTGAATGAGCCAACGGATGAAGAAGAGGATATGCTGGACAAGGCCTGGGGTCTGGAACCGGACTCACGCCTCTCCTGTCAGTCTGTTGTCGCCGATGAGGACCTGGTTATAGAAATCCCCAAATACACTATTAACCAGGTGTCTGAGACCCACTAGCAGGAGAGTTTATATGCCGATGAAATGGACGGATACGCTTGATATAGCAATTGAACTGGCTGACAACAGTCCTGACGTTGATCCTCTGACTATTGCGTTTCCTCAACTGATGGAAATGGTGATGGCTCTGGAAAATTTCAGTGATGACCCCGAGCATTGTGGTGAGAGAATACTGGAAGCAATTCAGATGGCCTGGATTGAGGAACGGGAATAAGAATGGATTACCTATTAGGTTATATGTATTACGTAACACCTAAAACATAAAACCACTGCTGTCCCATAAATTTAGAATGTAAGTCAGTTAAGTATTGCTGAAACAAGCAAAAGGCTTTAAAGAAGGAATAGAGACATGAATTTTCAAATTATTACTCAAGGCCATTCCTTCTCCCCTGTAGGGAGAAGGCCAGGATGAGGGGGCGGATAAATCAACCCCTTACCTACTCGGTTTCCCTCACCCTGACCCTCTCCCAATGGGAGAGGGGATTATATGGGACAGTAGTGACATAAAACTTAATGCGCTCGTAATAAATAACGGTATTCAGGTCTGGTTTTGAAGCAACATTCATTCGCAACGACGACGCTTGGCTGTAAGGTCAATCTGTTTGAGTCTGGCCTGATTGGCCATTCTTTACAGGATATTGACTGGCGGCAGGTGGAGCATACTGATCATGCTGATCTGTATATCGTCAATACGTGCACGGTCACCAACGAGGCGGACAGGCAGGCCCGGCAAACGGTGCGTCGCCTTATTCGGCAGAATCCGCAGTCGCTGATTGTGGTGACTGGCTGTTATGCACAAATTTCACCTGAGGCCTGCGCGGAAATCCCCGGTGTCGATCTGGTGCTGGGTAATGATCGAAAACTGGATTTGCATGATCTTTTACCGGATCTTATACAGGGCAAATTGCCGCCGGTGCTGGTCGGCGATGTCAACGAGCATGTATCGCTGCCGGAAAGGATAATAGAAAGCTGCGATGGGCATACACGCGCATTTGTACAGATACAGCAGGGCTGCAACCAGGGCTGTACTTTTTGCATTATTCATACCGCGCGCGGGCCTTCCCGTTCCTTTCCGATCACTCTGATCAAGCGCCAGATAGAAAGGCTGGTGCTGAACGGCTATCGAGAAATAGTTCTTTGTGGTGTGGATATCGGTAGTTATGGATATGAACTTGATGGTGAGCAGCATTATAATCTGGCAACCCTGTTACGTGAGGTTTGCAGTATTTCCGGCGACTTCAGGCTGCGTATCAGCTCGATCGACCCGTCCTACCTGGATGCAGAACTGATTGACGTGCTGGCCGGGGAAGAAAAAATATGTCCACATTTTCATCTCTCATTGCAAAGTGGTAACACGCTTATTCTCAAACGCATGAAAAGACGCTATACGGCAGAATTGATGTATGAGAGAGTGGCTGCGCTGGCAGAAAGAATCCCGCATGCGGTATACGGCGCCGACATCATGACCGGTTTCCCGACCGAATCAGATCAGGCCTTCGAAGACAGCATCGCCATGATTGAGCGCCTGAATATTGCTTTCCCGCATGTTTTCAGCTATTCAGACCGACCGGGCGTCCCTGCGGCGCGGATACCCCGACAGGTTCCCCATGATATTCGAAAAAAACGGACACGCATCCTCATTGAAACAGGAGAAAAAGTACGCGACAAGCTGTTTGCCGCTCTACTAAAAAAGCAGCACTGCGTATCGGTTTTGTTAGAAAAGCCGGACAAAGATCACCCGAAATGGGCATTTGGCCGCTCAGCCGAATACCTGCCGGTAATCGTACAGGGTGGAAATGCGGTTGCCGGGGACCTAATCCAGGTGCAAATTACTGGCATTGACGGCAGCAGATTAATTGCCCGGCCTGCGCTAGACAGGTACAATATGCACGCTTAAGCTATTTTTCTTTGATTTTGAAAGACTGTTTATACTTTCAATGAGTTGGGCACGATAGCTAATAAATTTTCCGGGTTTTTGTTTTACCCCGCCTGCACCACGCTCCAGAATTATAAAATGGATCACCCGTGACTGATATATCACCCGCACAAGCACCGCTACTGAACCTGATGGGCCATGACCGCCAGGCACTGGAGACGTATTTTTCTTCTTTGGGCGAGAAGCCCTTTCGTGCGACCCAGGTGCTAAAATGGGTACACCAGCAGGGCGTCTATGATTTCTCAGCAATGACAAACCTGAGCAAGTCGCTACGATCCAGTCTTTCGACCCAGGCGGCATTCAACGTTCCTGAGATTATCAGGGATCAGACATCGGAAGATGGCACACGAAAGTGGTTGCTGAAACTTGAAGACGGCAACAGCATTGAAACGGTCTATATTCCAGAAGCCGGTCGCGGGACCTTGTGTGTCTCTTCGCAGGTTGGTTGTGCTCTGAACTGCAGTTTTTGTGCCACGGCTCGACAGGGGTTTAACCGTAACCTGACGGCAGCAGAGATAATCGGCCAGCTGCGCCTGGCCAATCAGCTGCTGGTCAGTCCTGACAGTGAAAGGCCCGTCACAAATGTCGTTATGATGGGTATGGGCGAGCCGCTGCTGAATTACAAAAATGTGATTCAGGCAATGTCATTGATGCAGGAAGATTTCGCTTATGGTCTGTCAAAGCGACGGGTCACCTTAAGCACCTCTGGCTTATTGCCAGAAATGCAAAGTTTGAGTGAGGACTGCCCGGTAAGTCTTGCTGTTTCACTGCATGCCCCGGATGATGAC
>JAUWVE010000053.1 GCA_030617565.1 Gammaproteobacteria bacterium
GTATCCCTGGCCAGTATTGCCTGCATGATCTTCAGTGCCAACTGGGAAATGGCGTCTATTTCAATTACGAGGTTGTTCATAGGCAGTGAAGTATATCTGAGTTGGCCGCATGCGACCTAGTGGTAGATACGAAAACAACGGAAAACAACGGGGTCGGACCAAGCCAAGTCATTGATAAGATAGAATAATGGGTCTAGAGTGGGCCATCTACAGGCCTTAAAAGGCCCATTTCCCCCGCTAAATAACCACTTTTAGGGTAAGGGCATCTCAATCAATCCATGGAAATTCATCTTCCATCCTAAATTGCCCCTCTCAGCGTTAAGAATCTTCGCAATAGCCAGGCTATTACGATGTGCATGGATGCACAAGTGCCGTGATGACAGGATGTCATAGAACGGCCGTGCGATCCTTGCCTTGATATGAACAATTTGGGATGCAACCTGATCTATCCAGAATTAATAGAGGTGCCATGAAGTGTTATGCTAGAAGCCAATCACCACACAATGCCAGGCCACGTCTGGCACATCACACACCGTTGCCATAAGCAGGAATTTCTACTGAAGTTTAGCCGTGACCGGGAACGATGGTGCTACTGGTTATTTCAGGCGAAAATTATAGGGGTCGGAGTGATTTATTTTTAATCCCTCCGTTCCCTTTTAAGGGCCAGTAATCTTTTTCCTTACAAAGCGCACCGTTGAATTATTCGTTTATTTTGCTAAGTTCAAAACATGCCTATCAATAAATTCGCTCTTTTCGCTGTCTTGCTGTTCTCGTTCCTGTCCTCGTTCATCTACTTCTGGGCGGCGAGGGCTGCGCATGCAGATAACGACGCAGACCCATTACCGATTTTCGACGCCCATATTCATTACAGTCATGATGCCTGGGAGGCCTTTTCACCAGATGATGCCATTCGGCGATTGCGTGCGGTGGGGGTTAAACGGGCCATGGTATCCAGTTCCAGTGATGAAGGCACACGACGGCTTTACCAGACTGATCCCACTTTCGTGGTGCCGTCACTGCGACCTTATCGAAAACGGGGTGAGCTGGATAGCTGGATGCATGATGAAAGCGTGATTCCCTATATCAAGGAACGCTTGCAGAAGTATCGCTACGCGGCCATTGGCGAATTACACGTTGACGGTGAAGAGGCAAATACACCGGTGATGCGTGAAGTTGTCCGCCTGGCCAAACAGCATGGACTGATGCTGCATGTGCATGGTGATGCCCAGGCCATCAGTTTTATTTTTGAACAGGATCCGGATGCACGTATCTTGTGGGCCCATGCGGGTTTTGAATTTGCCGAGACGGCTCGTGAACTCATGGTGCTGCATGATAACTTATGGGCGGACCTTTCATTTCGTTACGACATCTTTCCCAACGGAACCATCATGCCTGAATGGGAACAATTGCTCCTGGATCATGCGGATCGTTTCCTGCTCGGCATTGACACGTATACGCCACAACGCTGGTTGCAGGTAAATGAAGTAATGCAGTGGCAACGCGAATTGCTGGCTGCCTTACCTGCTGATGCGGCGAGGAAAATTGCCTATGAGAATGGCGAGCGTATTACCCGACAATTTGATGGCAAGTGATGACTCAATGCCCTCTCCCGGAATGATAGGGAAAGAGGAAAGGAAACATAAAACCTGGATTCCGGCCTACGCCGGAATGACGAAGTTTAAGATCAATGGGATCAGAGTACTTGATCTACATACTATTACCACTGTCGTATGACTAGATATACCTATTAAAGCTCTCGGTGCTCTTGATACCTTTTTAAGACTGGTGACGGAACAGGACGAGGTGGTCGATATCGATCTCGATACCAACTTCTTCACCGACCTTATAGTCAAATCGGCTAGGCATCAGGGATAACAATTCAGAATCATCGTTCATGCCGACTGTGTACATGGTATCTGCACCACGGAATGCTTTTTCCTGGATAAAACAGCGGATCGGACTATCTTCATCGATCAGTACATCGTCAGGGCGGAGCAGGATGTCCACCTTCGTCCCTTTGTCCCAGGGATAGGCCCGGTTGCCATGCAGGATACCTAGACGGGTCTGGACTTTGTCCGGGCCGAGCATTTCTCCCTGTAGAAAACGACCATGTCCGATAAAGTCTGCAACAAACCGGTTTGCCGGCTCATGGTAGAGGTTAAATGCCGTGTCGAACTGCAGAATTCTGCCGTTATGTATCACGCCGGTACTGTCACCCATAACGAATGCTTCATGCTGATCATGGGTGACAAAGATCGCGGCCATGTTCTGTTCTTTCAGCATATCCCTAACATCGATCGCCAGCCGTTCGCGCAATTCGGTATCGAGATTCGAAAACGGTTCGTCCAGCAACAGGAGCCTGGGTTCAGGAGCAAGTGCGCGGGCTACCGCCACACGCTGCTGCTGGCCACCGGAGAGCTCATCAGGATAGCGATGTCCGAATCCCTCCATGCCAACCAGTTCCAGCATACGGTCGGTAATGCGTTTCTTTTCGGCGGTAGATTCCCTGGGTAATCCGAAAGCAATGTTTGCTGCAATATTCAGATGCGGGAACAGTGCATAGTCCTGGAAAACCATGCCAACCCGGCGTCGCTCAGGTGAGACCCGAATTTTCGGCGAAGAGACGATCCGTCCATCGAGAAGAATTTTACCACTGGTAACGGGTTCAAAGCCGGCAATCGCCCTCAGCATAGTTGTTTTTCCACAGCCACTCGGACCCAGTAGACTGATCATGGTTCCCGGTGCCAGGCTCAGGTCAAAGTCGTTAACGACATCATGACCCTCGAAGCCGCAGTGAATTTTTTCTATTTCAAGTAAATGTTCCATTTAAGCGGGAGCTACTTTCGGCGTTTTTGCGATCGACGTATTAATAAAACAACAGGAATCAGCCCGGCAAATACCAGTGTGATGGCCGGTAATGCTGCACGTTCCCATTCACCTTCAGATGTCATCTCATAAATGCGGACGGCAAGTGTATCCCATCCAAAGGGTCGCATCAGCAGGGTTGCAGGCATTTCTTTCATTGTATCGACCATTACCAGCAGTAGTCCTGTCATCAGGCCGGGGCGGAGCAGTGGCAGATAAATCGCTTTTAATGTTTGTGATGATGTCGCCCCGAGACTGCGTGCGGCTTCCGGCAGGCTGGGGCGTATCCGGGACAGAACAGTTTCGATCGGTCCGAAAGCAACGGCCATGAAACGGATAACATAGGCCAGCACCAGTGCCAGCAGGCTGCCTCCAAAGATCTGTCCGGGCATATTGAGTCCGATAGATTCAAACAGGTTATTGATACCGTTATCGAAGCCGCTGGCAGCAACCATGATACCGACAGCAAGTACCGAGCCGGGCAGGGCATAACCGAGCGTTGCCAGACTGGTAGTAACAAGGGTCGTCCTGTCTGGCTGGAAGCGCCGTGCAAAACTCAGCACCATGCCAGCAATGACTGTTACCATTGCGGCCAGTGCGCCGAGCAGCAAGGTGTGAGCGAGCAGTCCGAGGTAACGTTCATCAAAATCCGTTGTGACGACCTGGAATGACCACAGGCAAAGCTGGATAAATGGAGCGAGGAAGGCGATAAGGAATAGCAGTGCGAGTAGACCGGAGACAGTCCAGCCGCGCCAGCCGGACAAATGCAGACGAGGTGGCTCACCGCTGCGCATGGAGTCATGATACTTGCTTTTCCTGCGTGATGACTTCTCCAGCATCAGGCTAACGAACACCAGCAATAACAGGATCGAGGCAAGCTGAGACGCCGCCTGCAGGCTGAAGAATCCAAACCAGGCCTTGTAGATAGCTGTGGTAAAGGTGTCATAGTTGAAGGTTGCTACGGTACCGAAATCAGCCAGTGTTTCCATCAATGCAAGCGTCGTTCCTGCAGCAATCGCCGGGCGTGCCATAGGCAGGGCGATGCGCCAGAATATACCGTAAGAGCTGGCACCGAGCATCCGGGCGGCCTCGAGTGTTGAACGCCCCTGGGTAATGAAGGCAGTGCGTGCCATCATGTAGACGTAGGGATAAAAGGCTATCACCATTACTGTGATCAGGCCGCCAGTCGATCGAATTTCGGGGAACCAGATGTTGCTGGTGCCAAACCATGTCCGCAGGGCAGTCTGCACTGGTCCTGAGAAATCCAGCAGCCCGATGGCTACAAAGGCAAGTACGTAGGCCGGCATAGCCATCGGCAGCATTAGCAGCCAGTCGAACCATTTCCTGCCCGGGAACTCACAGCGTGCGGTGAGCCAGGCAAGTGACACACCGAGAATCACCACTCCGATGCCAACACCCACAACCAGCTTGATAGTGTTGATGACCAGTTGATCGAGGATCGTGTCGGCCAGGTGAGACCAGATCTCGGTTTCCGGTTTTAACCAGCCTGAAAAAACAACGAGCAGTGGAACAGCAACAAGCAGAGCCAGGGCTCCGCTTGTATAGTGCCATTTATTCAGTTTTCGCGGGAGAAATCCGGCCAGCCTGTTATTGTCTGGCTCAGACCGGGGATCCAGGATGGATTCTTGCATACCCGATATTATGCCTGATTAACGGTATCCGGCACGATCCATCAGCTTGATCGCCGTGGCCTGCATTGCCCCGGCACTGGAGACGTTCAGGTCATCACTTTTGAATTCACCCCAGGCCTTGACCACATCGTCTGCTTCGACTGCTGGATTAACGGGGTATTCCATGTTCAGGCCTGCAAACTTTTCCTGTGCCTCAGGTGAAGATAACCATTCCAGCAGTTTTGTCGCCGCATTGCGATTTTTCGCATGTTTGGTGACGCCGGCACCTGATATATTGACATGGACACCAGTGCTGTCCTGGTTTGGCCAGAACAAAGCCAGTTTGATCTCAGGCTTTTTCTTTTTCAGGCGGCCGAAATAGTAGGTGTTGACGATTCCCACGTCACACTGGCCGGCAGCGATTGCTTCCATAGTTTTTGTGTCATTGGAGAAGGGAGCTGTGGCCAGGTTTGCTACCCAGCCTTTTACAAGCTGTTCCGTTCTTTCTTCGCCGTGACGAGCGATCAGCATGGCAACCAGTGACTGATTGTAGACTTTTTTCGATGTCCGCAGGCAGAGGCGCCCCTTCCATTTCGCATCGGCGAGGTCTTCATAGGTCGTCAGTTCACCGTCCTTAATCCGCTCGGTACTGTAGACGATGGTGCGTGCGCGAACCGAAAGCCCGAACCAGCGGTTCTCCGGATCACGCAGATGGACGGGTATGTTGGTCTCAAGAAGCTTTGAATCCGTTACTGCGAGGACGCCTTCCTCAGCTGCCTGCCAGAGATTGCCGGCATCGACAGTCATAAACAGATCAGCTGGAGTGTTACGGCCTTCAGCCTTGATCCTGGCGAGCAGGGGACCTGCCTTGTCCGTGATATATTGTATTTTTACACCGGTTTTCTCGGTATAGGCATCAAATAATGGTTTTATCAGATGCTCTTTGCGTGCTGAATAGACTGTAATAGGGTCTGTTGCATAGACTGGAAATGTGATCACCAGGGCGAACAGTGAGAGAAGGTATTTCTTCATGAGTAACAACCTCAGTGGGAAAAACAAAATTTAGTAACAGGACTGAAAGAGGTAGCAATGATAATGATTCTCATTTATGTGTCAATACTAATAATCAGTTTTTTTGCACCTGTCTGTTGTATATCTGCAGTTGTTAGCTTGCAGATTGCAGATTGCAGATGCTTGATGCGAATTGCTGGCTGCCTTACTCGGTGATGCGGCCAGGTTAATTGTCTATGAGAATGGCGAGCGTATTACCAGGCAATTTGATGGTAAGTGATGATTCAATGCCCTCTCCCGGAATGATAGGGCAAGAGGAAAGGAAACATAAAACCTGTATTCCGGCCTACGCCGGAATGTCGAAGTTTAAGATCATTGGGCTCAGATCCCTGTTTTCTCTCGCCCTTTACTACTGGATTGTTGCTTCGGGAACACGTTTACAATCAAGGGGTCAGAGTACTTGAAAGCTTTAGATCACCCGCTCAACGCCTTAATCAGGTATCATGCGCCAGCATCCCTTATTAGCCAACAAAGATTGAATTCACGTGACAAAAACAGCCTTCTCATCACTACCCTTAAGCGCTGAGACTTTAGCCAATATCGAGTCACTGGACTACCAGGTAATGACGCCGATACAGGCACAGAGCCTGCCTGCTATTCTAAAAGGCAAAGATTTACTGGCTCAGGCAAAAACGGGCAGCGGTAAAACAGCTGCATTTGCCATTGGCTTACTGCATAAACTTGAAGCACGAACTTACCGAACCCAGGCACTGGTTCTTTGCCCGACACGCGAACTTGCTGGCCAGGTAAGTAATGAAATTCGTCGCCTCGCGCGTGCGATACCCAACACCAAGATCATCACATTGTGTGGCGGCAAACCGATAGGCCCTCAACTGGCCTCACTGGAACATCACCCGCACATCGTGGTTGGTACACCAGGTCGAGTTTTAAAGCATTTACAAAAGAAGTCCCTGAAACTGGATGGATTAAAAACGCTGGTGCTGGATGAGGCAGACCGCATGCTGGATATGGGTTTTCATGAAGACATCATGCGTATTATTGATAAGACGCCACGGCAAAGGCAAACCCTGCTATTTTCAGCAACCTACCCGAATAAAATAAAAGAAATCAGTGATGCCATCCAGAATAGCCCTGTTGATGTTCGTGTGGAAACCTTGCATGAGCATAATAAAATTAAACAGGTTTTTTATGAAATACAAAAAGGCCATAGAACAAAAACCTTAGTTAGCCTGTTGCAGCATTATCGTCCTGAATCCAGCCTGGTGTTTTGTAATCGGAAACAACAATGCCAGGAACTGGCAAATGAGTTAAGGCAACAGGGCTTCCATGCACTGGCCCTGCACGGAGATCTTGAACAAAAAGAACGTGACCAGGTGCTGATACAGTTTGCCAATAAAAGCTGTTCGATTCTTGTCGCAACCGACGTTGCTGCACGTGGACTGGATATTAAAGATTTACAGGCGGTGATTAACTTCGAGTTATCACCGGATCCGGAAATACATATTCACCGGATCGGGCGCACAGGTCGTGCTGGCAATGAAGGCTTAGCACTGAGCTTGTTCATGGCCGCTGAGCAATACAAGGTCAAAGCGATAAAAGAATATATAAAAAGCCCAGTCCAAATTGAAAAAACATCTTCGCTGAAAACCAGGGAGAACTTCAGACTCGATCCTCCGATGGTCACACTGTGTATTAATGGTGGTCGTAAAGACAAAGTTCGGGCGGGTGATATCTTAGGTGCTTTAACTGCAAACACCAATCTGCCGGGTAAAAAGATCGGTAAAATTGATATTTCTGATAACCTTTCTTATGTGGCAGTGGAATACTCCATTGCCAAACAAGCCTTGAAGATTCTTTCACAAGGTAAAATTAAAGGTCGTAAGTTTAAGGTACGAAAACTGCGTTGACCCCAGGTTAAGTAGAAAACAACCAGGAAACAATATTTGCAATAATAGGGGCCAGACCACGATTGAAGGATGGGAAGGCCTGGATCTGCTCTTTAATGCCGCTGACTAATTTTACTCTGCATTTCCCTCCCAGGCTAAAATAAGGTAAAAGGGCGCCATGAAAATACCAAAACGAATACAATCCCTGGTTGATGATGGCCTGGTGGATGAAGTTATCATCCGATTGATGAGCGGAAAAGAGGCCGACGTCTATGTCGTGCGCTGCGGTTCGGATATTCGCTGTGCCAAGGTGTACAAAGAAGCAGCAAGCCGTGGCTTCAAACAGGCATCGCGATACCAGGAAGGTCGAAAAGTGCGTAATAGCCGCCAAACCCGTGCTATGGAGAAACGTTCAATATACGGTCGTAAGCAGCAGGAAGAAACCTGGCAGACCGCTGAAGTGGACGCGCTGCATCGCCTGGCCAAGGCAGGTGTGCGAGTTCCTCAACCCTATCTCTGTCTTGACGGTGTCTTGCTGATGGAATTGATCACCGATGAAAAAGGCGAAGTGGCTCCACGTCTGTGTGAAGTTGAGATGGATACGCAACAGGCGCTTGAAGACCATGCCGTTGTCATGCAATACGTGGTACGTATGCTCTGCGCTGGGCTGGTACACGGCGACCTGTCAGAATTTAATGTGCTAGTGGATGAGGACGGGCCGGTGATTATCGACCTGCCTCAAGCAGTAGATGCGGCGGGAAATAACAACGCCGAGTCGATGCTTGCCAGGGATGTTGACAATATGACCCGCTACTATGGTCACTATGCCCCTGAATTGCTCGACAGCCGCTATGCCAAAGAAATCTGGGCGCTGTACGAGGACGGTGAGCTGCATGTTGAAACGAAGTTGACAGGCCATTTTGAGGAAAGTACACAAGCCGCCGATGTGGATGCTGTGATGGAAGTGATCACAGCCGCCTTTGTAGAAGAGCAGGAACGGCAAGAGCGGCGGAGTGAAGCAGATCTATAATAAAAAAAAGCCCGGAATATATAATAGGCTTCAGGCCACCGCTGTTCACAAATAATAGTAATTAATGGGGGACAGGCCACGTTCCAGGGTAATGAGATATAGCAGAAGGCAGAAAAAAATCCTGGTCTGCCCCTATTGTTACTTTATCGCTACTTTCGGCCACCTCTGAGATGCCGTGAATTTATGAGTTCAGCCACGCTTTCTGCGTGTTCTGTAACAGCCTTGAGAGAACCGGGTTTTTTGCCATCTATTACTTGTTTACCTCTTCGAATAACATAGTGATACCAGTTATCACCTGACATGCCCTCTGGAGCGGTGGTCTTTTCAACCGATGTTACCTCGTACTGATTTTTACTTGGTTCATCATGCATGATTAATGCCTCTATATTTATCTTTGTCGAGCGCTAGTAAGGGTTTGCTTTTTTCTAGCAGGACCGTTTGTGACGGGTAGCTATGCCACGAACCTTGTGAAGGTTTCTGTATTGGGGAAAGCATTGCCATGCTGATAAGGAGGTGCAGACAAATATGAACCTGAACTCAACGGTTAATTATACCTTATTTAGGTCAAAGGGGTCTGACTCATTAAGTAATAGCAAGTAATCGGGGACAGACCACGTTTTCTGCTTTCGATATTGAGGTAGAGTGGTGCTGGATGAATTGTGAACATAAAGCAGGACCTGAACAGGGTATTGTGTGCCCACAAAAAAAGGCAAGACCTTAAGATCTTGCCCTTTTAACTCATATCCTCAAGAGGATGTGAGGGCGGCCCGGGTTGTATTCAATCCCGGCCGTATAGCGATCAGTTATTAGAGCGCTACGATATTCTCTGCCTGTGGACCTTTAGGGCCTTGAGTAACAGTGAATTCAACTTTTTGACCTTCGTTCAGAGTTTTAAACCCTGTGTCAGAGATCGCGCTGTAATGAGCAAAAACGTCAGGACCAGATTCTTGCTCGATAAAGCCAAAACCTTTAGATTCGTTGAACCATTTTACGGTGCCAGTTGTTGTAGACATAGTTATATCCTATTAATTAAATTTAAGTGTGTGAAGCCCGGTTATAAAAAACCATAGGGCCATTTGGCTGGAAGGTGTTGCT
>JAUWVE010000089.1 GCA_030617565.1 Gammaproteobacteria bacterium
TCATATTGAATCACAATCTGACATGTCTAGGGAGCCTCTGATTAATTACGCCATACCTCTGGCTTACAGGCCGATTCACAATCAAGGCGGAGCTTTGAAGGCATGCCTGGGCCTGGTGCAAAGTGACAACGCAGAGTGTGAATCGGCCTGTAAGCCCCGTAGGGCAAGGCCTGAAGCACACATCTACGGCATTGTGCTTCTTGCAAAGGACATGGCCATTCACTGCGAAGCACGCTTTGTAGCTGCACACTTCAGGTCTTGCAGAGGCATGGTGTAATTAGTCAGAGGCTCCCTAGAACTGGCGCTTTTATTTCCGTTTTTTAGTGGTCCGGGCTTCGGCTTTTTTTCCTGTGCTTTTTCCTGCAGGTTTCCTTTTTTTAGAATCCACTTTACCTTTAGCGCTTCTTTTTGAATCACTTGATGCCGAAGCCTTCAACTCCGAAATATTTATTTTCCTGCCACAAACACGAGCATTCTTAAGTATACGAAGTGTTTCTTTCGGCATCCCTGCAGGTAAATCAACGGTAGAAAAGCTATCGAAGATATCGATAGCACCGATGTAACAGCTGTCTATATCGGCTTCATTGGCAATGGCACCTACCAGGTTACCGGGCTTGACGTCATCGTCATGCCCGACTTCTACTCTGTAGCGGCACATTTCCACATCTGGAAATTCTTTTAATCGTCTGGGCCTGGTTTGCAGGGGTTTTTGGCTGTCGAAAGAGCGTTCATTCCGCTCATTTCTGTCTGATCCCTGCCTGTTTGCACCCTTCCTGCCGGCAGCTTGTCTATCTGGCCTTCTCTCAGCTCTGTTTTCTGAACCTCTGTCAGATCTTCTTTCATGACGTTGTTCTTTCTCTGATATTAGCAGTGGCACTTCGCCCTGGGCAATCTGGGCGAGGGCAGCCGCTATTTCCAGTGGATCAGTCCCGGTTTCAGTATGGTATTCAGTGATCAGGTCGTGAAACATGGTCAGATCATGGTTCGTTAGAGTGTCGCTAATTTTTTGCTTGAAGGCTTTGGTTCGCAGTTCATTTACCGCTTTGGCCGTGGGAAATTTCATCGGCTCGATAGCCTGCCGGGAAACCCTTTCGATGCTTTTCAGCATGCGCTTCTCACGTGGTGCAACAAACAGGATGGCTTCACCGCTACGGCCCGCACGTCCGGTACGACCGATGCGATGGACATAGGATTCCGGGTCGTAAGGGATGTCATAGTTGATGACGTGGCTGATACGGTCGACATCGAGTCCGCGTGCAGCAACATCGGTTGCTACCAGGATATCTATCCTGCCATTTTTTAACTTCTGAATCGTTTGTTCGCGTGTTTTCTGTGCGATATCACCATTAATGGCAGCAGCGACAAACCCGCGTGCTGACAATTTGTCTGCCAGTTCCACCGTTGCTGTTTTGGTTCGAACAAAGATCAGCATTGCATCGAATTCCTCTACTTCCAGGATGCGGGTGAGGGCATCGAGTTTCTGATGACCAGGAACCTGCCAGTACCGCTGACGGATGGTTGGAGCGGTCGTTGTTTTTGTTTTAACTTTTATTATTTTAGGCTTGTTTAAAAAGCGTTCTGCAACCTTGCGTATGACATTTGGCATGGTGGCAGAAAACAGGGCGATCTGGCGTTGTTCCGGTAATTTGTCCATTACCCATTCAACATCATCAATAAAACCCATGCGCAGCATTTCGTCTGCTTCATCCAGTACCAGTGCTCTAAGATTATTCAGCTTTAATGTGCCGCGTTTTATATGGTCCATTACACGGCCTGGTGTACCCACCACAACATGGACTCCACGTTTTAGAGGGCGTAGCTGTAAGTTGTATGCCTGGCCGCCGTATATAGGCAGGACGTGAAATCCTTTCAAGTAATGGGCATAGGACTGTATGGCTTCGGCCACCTGTATGGCCAGTTCCCTGGTCGGAGTCAGCACCAGCATTTGCGGATGGGCTTTCTTAAGATCAATTAAATCCAGCAACGGCAGGGCGAAAGCAGCGGTTTTGCCTGTACCTGTTTGTGCCTGTCCAATGATATCGTGGCCATCAAGCAAATGCGGGATACATTCCTGCTGGATTGGCGAAGGGGACTCATAGCCTATATCATTGAGTGCTTTCATCAGGTTAGATGATAGCCCCAGGCTCTTAAAATCGGCAGGTTGTTCTGATGATGGTTCGGATGCGGACATGGCAGGCCTTTTACGCGGGCAGGGAATGACCCGCCATTATACGATATATTAGTGGGTTATTATATAGGAGTTGCAATACTCTGGTGTCTACAATTCAAGGGCACCTCTATTTATTCTGGATATTTCAGATTGGAATCAGAATTCGTCAGATCAAGGCAAGAAACGCACGTAATAGCGAGCTATTGCGAAGATTCTTAACGCAGAGATGGCGAATTATGGATTCAAGATGATTATTCATGAATATATAGAGGTGCCCTCAAGATTAAAAAATGAAATGATTTTAAGATTTTTTATCGTATGGGTATCAATACTTGCAAGTGCCCAGTCTATGGCAGCAGAGCTTCGTGTTGCCGTAGCAAGTAATTTTACTCGTGCGATGACTAGCCTTATCCATCAGTTTGAGGCAAACACCGGTCATAAAGTGAAACTGATTTTTGGCTCAACGGGCAAGCACTATGCACAAATCAGAAATGGTGCGCCTTATGATGCCTTTTTTGCCGCCGATAAAAAACGTCCCAGACTGCTTGCAGAAGAGGGCCTGGCGGTACCCGGCAGCCGTTTCACCTATGCGCTTGGCAAGCTTGTCCTGTGGAGTCCTGAAGAGGATGTTGTTGATTCCTCTGGCAAGGTGCTGGAGCAGGGCGATTTCCGCTACCTGGCTATTGCAAACCCGAAACTCGCCCCCTACGGCAGGGCGGCCAGAGAGGTGCTACAGTCTCGGGGCCTGTGGCAGGGCATGCAGGGTAAAATTGTACGCGGAGAAAACATAGGCCAGTCCTATCAGTTCGTTATTAGTGGGAATGCAGAACTGGGCTTTATTGCCTATTCGCAGCTGAAACTGCCTGATCAGAGAATTAATGGTTCATACTGGAAAATTCCACAGGCGCTTTATACTCCCATAGAGCAACAGGCTGTATTGATTAAGGATACTGAGGCCGGGCGAAGTTTTCTATCATATATACAGAGTAAAGAAGCGTTGATGACAATCAATAATCATGGCTACGAGACACGGTAGAATTTAACGATGTTTAGTGAAGCTGATCTTACCGCACTTGTAATTACCCTGAAGCTGGCAGCAGTGACGACACTGATCCTGTTGTTGCTGGGGACCCCGCTGGCCTGGTGGATGTCTCGTACACAATGGCGATTCAAGTTTATGCTGGAGGCACTGGTGGCCTTGCCCCTGGTATTGCCACCTACTGTGCTGGGTTTTTATCTGTTGCTTGTGTTAGGTGCAAATGGTCCCCTGGCTGGATTGCTGGAGGCGCTGGGAGGCAGATCGCTGGCATTTACTTTTTCTGGTCTGGTTATTGGCTCAGTCATCTACTCCATGCCTTTTGTGGTTCAGCCATTACAAAATGCTTTCGAGGCCATTGGTCGTCGCCCGCTTGAAGTGGCGGCAACCCTGCGCGCCTCGCCAATAGACAGTTTTTTTACTGTCGCAATGCCGTTGGCTCGATCAGGTTTTCTAACCGCCGCTGTGCTGGGTTTTGCTCACACGCTGGGTGAATTCGGTGTGGTGTTGATGATAGGCGGCAATATTCCCGGCGAGACCCAGGTAGTCTCCATTGCCATCTACGATCATGTAGAAGGGATGGAATATGAAAATGCCCACTGGTTGTCTGCAGGATTGCTGATGCTTTCTTTTCTTATGTTAATGACTGTTTATGGGATTAACCGCAGATTCAGGCTGGTGCAGGCGTGAGTTCAGTTCAGACATGACGATAGAGGCCAGATTCCAGCTGCAGAAGGGGACATTTACGCTGGACGTTGATTTGAGACTCCCGGCTGAAGGAGTGACTTCACTGCTGGGGCCATCGGGTTGCGGCAAGACGACATTACTGCGTGTTATTGCCGGTCTGGAAAAGTGCCGCAATGGTTTCCTCAAGCTAGGAGATGAAGTCTGGCAGGACAAAAATCAGTTTGTGCCCCCGCACCAGCGGTCGCTGGGTTATGTGTTCCAGGAGCCCAGTCTGTTCGAGCACCTGAATGTACGCGATAACGTCGCTTATGGTGTAAAACGCGTACCGGAAAAAGAACGGAGATTTTCGCTGGATAAGGCCATCGAATTGACAGGTATAGGGCATTTACTGGCGCGTAAGCCAGCGACCTTATCGGGTGGTGAACGACAGCGCGTAGCTATTGCCAGGGCTTTGGCCGTGAGCCCGGGTATTCTGTTGATGGATGAACCGCTGGCAGCACTGGACCCTGCAGGCAGGCAGGAAATCCTGCCAACCCTCGAGTCATTGCATGATGAACTGGATATTCCAGTGATCTATGTCAGTCATTCACCTGATGAAGTAGCGCGGCTGGCTGACCATCTGGTATTGCTTGAAGCAGGCAGGGTGAAAGGGACAGGGGCTATAGCAGAAATGTTGACCCGGTTTGATCTTCCACTGGCTCATAGCGATGATGCTGAGGCACTCATTGAAGCGGTTGTGGCGGCCCACGATGATGAATATGAATTGACCTACCTGGATTTTTCCGGAGGCCGTTTTACAGTTGCGCGCAAAACATTAGCTGTAGGCGATTCTGTTAGATTACGGGTCGTTGCCCGTGATGTCAGCCTGACCCTGCAACACCAGTCCGATACCAGCATCCTGAATATTTTTCCGGCAGTCATTGATGACATCACGCCACTGGGAAAAACTCAGCTTACCGTTCGCTTGTTGGTGGGAGGTGTCCCGTTATTATCCCGTATTACGCGTAAATCAGCTGCCTTGCTTGATTTAAAACCAGGCAAGTCAATTTATGCGCAGGCAAAGAGTGTTGCTTTGTTGTCTTAGTCGTCATACCGGCGAAGGCCGGTATCCAGTAAGTTTTTGATTTAAATAGATGCAAAGTCACTGGATTCCGGCCTTCGCCGGAATGACGAGTTTTTGGGATAGTTGTACTTAGATGTCTTTAGACGATGGCATTATTTCAAATGAGACCGAATAAATATTTCCGTCCTTCTTATGGCATCTTTTGCCGCTAGATCATCCGCGAAGATGCGTACATGCTGAGGACGAAAGTCAAAGCCGCGGCCGACACCCGGGTAGATTATTAACTGTGGCTTCATGCCATTTTCTTCAAGCGTTTCAATGCCAGCTATAATAGGGCGTATTCTCTGGTATTGGTCATGCTCTCCCAGAAACACCAGTACCGGTAATTTCAGACCCTCGATTTCAGGTGCATACTGGTATATTTGCATAGGCTCGGGCGCATTCGGGTCCTGCCAGTGAGGGTAGGAGGAAACATAACAGGCGATATCTTCCTGTTTCTTGTGTGTTACCAGGGCTTTCAAGGTCATATAGCCACCACGAGTGTGTGAGACAACACATGCCTTGTTGCCAATGATGTCGGGCAATTTCAGTAAAGTATCTATGCCTTTGGCAACATCTGAGTCGACTGCGTAGTCATGTTCCATTGGGAAGGGTTCAATAAATCGACCACTAAAGACATCCGGAGCCAGCACAACAAAGCCTCTTGCGGCTAGTCGCCTGGGAAGTAGTAAGGTTAAATCATCCAGCCCCCGGCGGCCATGTTGAAAAAGGACTGGAAGATATTTTCCCGGCTTTTCAGGGCGGAAAACATAGGCGGGGATCTCAGTATCACCATTTTTATAAGTGATAGTATCCATTTTTACTTTATAGGTCTTCGGGCTGTCTAATTTTCCCTCTTCCCACCATGCATCATCCCACCACAGCTTTTCCTTATCCTGCGGGTATTCGGTTGTTACCCATGGCTCATGAAAGGCAGGGGCATGTTGTGAAAAAATCATTAGCACGGCGACCAGGATTGCTTTGATCATTTCTTTCTCCCGAGGAGTATTGATGCTTTTCTGGTCCCAATATAGCATTTCCAGAATTAATAGAGCTGCCCTCAAGGCTGCAGGCGAACGAGTTTTCCATTCTCTGCATCGGTTAGCAGATAAAGGTAGCCGTCAGGGCCGTTGCGCACATCCCGTATCCGGCCAAGTTCTTTCTTTAGCAGGCGTTCTTCATGCAATATTTTGTTGCCGTTTAGCTCCAGTCTCACCAGCAGCTGAAATTTTAACGAGCCA
>JAUWVE010000017.1 GCA_030617565.1 Gammaproteobacteria bacterium
AATATCCATGGAACGCGAAGATATGATCAAGATTCTGCGCACAGCCGCAGAAAAGCAGCTCATCAGTTTTGACGCACTGGATATGATTGAAGGTGTTTTCCAGGTGTCCGACATGCAGGTGCGGGACATTATGGTGCCGCGTTCGCAAATGGTGGTGCTGGATCGAGATGTTTCACCGGAAGAATGCCTGCCAGTGATGAATGAGCATGGTTATTCACGTTATCCGGTGATAAAGGAAGACCGCGACAATGTCATAGGCGTGCTGCTTGCCAAAGATCTGTTACGTTACTTCGACAGTGATCAGCAGCAACGTTTTGTCTTTAAGGACATCCTGCGCGAGGCGGTGTTTGTACCCGAGAGTAAGCGGCTCAATGTGCTGCTGGCAGATTTCCGGGCCAACCGTAACCACATGGCCATTGTTATGAATGAATACGGCGGTGTTGCAGGTCTGGTTACCATTGAGGATGTGCTGGAGCAGATAGTCGGTGATATCCAGGATGAGTTTGACTACGATGAAGACGACAGCATGATCCGCCGAACGGAGGATGGTTTTGTCGTTAAGGCCCTGACAACACTCGATGATTTTAATGAATACTTTGGCAGTGGTTATGGTGTCGGGGACATTGAGACTATCGGCGGCCTGGTCACCAATAGTTTTTCCTACCTTCCTGAACGTGGTGAGTCTGTCGAGATCAACGGCTTTCGTTTTACCGTCTTGCATTGCGATAGTCGGCGCATAAATCTGCTTAAATTGACAGAAATAGAGAATTCGGAGTCCTCACAGGAAACACCGGTATGATCAAGTCGCGGTGGCAGGATGCCATCGTTCTTGCTGCCGGTGCCGGCCTGGTATTGTCCTTTGCACCTTCCGGACTGTTCCCGCTGGCTATTTTTTTTCCCACCATACTATTTTACTTCTGGTCCACAGCCAGCGCATTGAGAGCAGCCTGGCTCGGGTTCCTGTTTGGCCTTGGTTTGTTCGGAGCGGGTGCTTCATGGGTCTATGTATCGATCCATGAGTTCGGCTTTATGCCGGCTCCGCTGGCCGCAGTTCTTGTCTTTCTGTTTGTCAGCTTTCTTGCACTATTTCCCGCTGTTGCAGGTTGGCTGCAGGCCCGTGTGATGAAACCAGGTGTTTATCGACTGCTATTTGCAGCCCCGGTGTTCTGGGTGTTGATGGAGTGGCTGCGTGGCTGGTTGATGACAGGCTTCCCATGGTTGCACCTGGGATATTCACAGAGCAATAGCACGTTAATGAATATGGCGCCATTCATCGGGGTCTATGGCATGAGCCTGCTGGTTGCAATACTGGCAGCACTTTTAGCTGTAATGATCAGCGTCAGAAAATGGTCGCACTTGCTAATAACGGGATGCCTTATTGCAGGAATTTTTTTTATCAGCTGGTTAGGCGGAGGGATGCAGTTTGTTGCACCGGCTGGTGAGAAAGTAGACATCGCACTGTTACAGGGCAATGTTCCTCTTAGCGAGAAATGGAAACCGGGTGCCAGCCATCAAATTATTGCTAACTATGTAGCACTTAGCCGAAAAGTGGTCGACGACAGTGCGATTATCGTCTGGCCTGAAGGTGCTGTACCCGATAGCTGGCAGCATGTTTCTGCATGGTTGGGCCTGTCCCTGCCTCGAAGACAGGATGGCAGTGTGCCCGATTACCTTATTGGTTCTATTGATACGGCTGCTGGAGGGAATTACTACAATGCCGCCATCACTGTCGTAGATTCAAATAAAAACCCGGCGGCAAGTGAAATCTATAGAAAACGGCATCTGGTACCTTTCGGTGAATTTCTTCCTTTAAAGCCCCTGCTGGGCTGGTTGATTGACTATCTGAAGATCCCGATGTCGGATTTCTCCAGCTGGCAGGGGGCTCAACCCGATATCATGCTTGGCGGCTGGCCAGTGGCGGTCAGCATCTGTTACGAAGATGCTTTTGGTGAAGAACTGGCAACGCCCGCCGGTGATGCCGCGTTCCTGATCAACATCTCTGAGGATGCCTGGTTCGGTGATTCACTGGCCCCGCACCAGCGCCTGCAGATGGCACAAATCAGGGCGCGGGAAACTGGCCGGTACTTCGTCAGAGCGGCCAATACCGGAATTACCGCAGTGATCAATGAAAAAGGCGAAATTACCTCAAGCCTGCCACAGTTCAGCTCGGGCGTCCTGGTCTCCGAAGTGATCCCAATGAAAGGCCTGACACCGTATGTTCGCTATGGCAACAGCCTGTTTCTCGGCTTGCTACTGCTGTGGTTCCTGCCAGTATTGTTTGTCAGGTTCTGGACGAAGGACTGATAGAAAGTTCCAAGATCCAAGTTCCAAGTTCCAAGTAGAAAATCATAAAAACTGCAGCACTGATTTTGGTTTAGATCTCTAGACTTGGAACTTGGAACTTCTTTTCTACGTCAAAAACAGCGCCGCCAGGCCAAGAAAACTGGCAAAGCCAACCACATCAGCAACAGTCGTCAGTGCAACACCGCCTGCCAGGGCAGGGTCTATGCCCATGCGGCGCAGCATGCTGGGCAGCAGGGCGCCGAACAGGGCGGAGCTGGCCATAGTGATGATCATTGCGGCACCGATAATCAACGCCAGTGACAGGTTGTTAAACCATAGCAGGGTGACTATTGTTACGACCAATGCCCAGACCAGGCCGTTTACACTGCCAACCAGTAGTTCTTTGATAAAAACCTTGCGTGCATTCTTGTCTGTGATGGTGCCGTTTGTCAGGCCGCGAATCACTACTGTCAGGCTTTGTATGCCGGCATTGCCGCCCATGCTTGCGACCACAGGCATCAGTACTGCCAGGGCCACCAGGCCGCTGATGGTTTCCTGAAAGCGACCAATAACGGCTGCGGCAATAAAAGCGGTGATCAGGTTTACGCCCAGCCACAGCGCGCGGCTGCGCGAGGTACGAATGACCGGTGCAAAAATATCCTCTTCCTCATCCAGACCGGCAGGTGCCATGATGCGCCTGTCGGCTTCGTCCTGGATGACATCAACAATATCATCAACGGTAATACGACCCAGCAGGCGATGCTTATCGTCAACCACCGGGGCTGACATCAGGTTGTAGCGGGCGAATGCCTGTGCCACTTCTGTTTGTGACTGATCAACAGAAAAAGTACGAATGTGGGTGTTGGTGATCTCATCGATACGCTGTGTGTCTTCGGCTGTTACCAGGTCGGACAACAGTAGCGCACCAATCAGTTTATTATTTCGATCTACGACAAATAACTTATCCGTGTATTCCGGCAGTTCGTTCAGCATACGCAGATAACGACGGGTTACAGCAACGGTGACACGCGGCCGAATTGCCACAGCATCTATATCCATCAGTCCACCGGCGCTGTCCTCAGCATAAGACAGCACCGCGTTTAGTTGATCACGTTTTTCCCGGTCTGCGACATACAGTACTTCCGCGATGACATCATCGGGAAGTTCCGGGATCAGATCAGCGATTTCATCGGTGTCCAGGCTCTGGACTGCGGCGGCCAGTGAGTGGGTGTCCATGTCAGCCATCAGGCCTTCACGTACACCCTCGGACAGTTCAATCAGGCTTTCACCACGGCGCGAATTGTCGATATGCGGCCAGACCAGGTCGCGTTTTTCAGGCGGGATGGATTCCAGCAGCTGGGCTATGTCGGCCGGGTGCAGTTTTTGCAGCTCGTCCTCAATTTGTTCGACACCAGACTCATTCAGCACGGTGTTGATGTACGCTATCAGGTCATCTAGATTATTGGGGCTTGCTGCAGTCATAGTGGCTCCGCTCAAGGTTGGGCGGAGTTTATCAGATCGGATGGATAGTTACCTTGTAAAGCGAGATCGAGGTTAAAGGTTAAAGGTTAAAGGTTAAAGGTTAAAGGCTAAGGACTAAGGACTAAGGACTAAGGATAAAAGATGAAGATCAAAGTCAGGGTAGTGGGTGGGTCAGAGGATGATGTTCATTATCCATAACCACCTGTTTTTTCTTCTTCGTGGTGAGATACTTTTTTCTTTAGCCTTTAGCCTTTAACCTGAAGTTAAACCTCTTTACCAGCGAGTAATTTGCGTGAAACTTTTTTCGCCTTGTTGACATCGAGCTGGCGGATTATGGCCTTGGCTTCGAGCAGGTTGGCAGGGTCCATGCTAAGTTGCCGTAGACCGAGGCCCAGCAGGACCTCGATCATCTTCGGGTCGCCGGCCATTTCACCACAAAGGGTCACCGGAATTTTAGCCTTATTGGCTGCACGTACCGTCATTCCTATTAATCTTAATACGGAAGGGTGTAGCGGGTTATATAAATAACTGACCTCATCGTCTACACGGTCTATGGCGAGGGTGTACTGGATCAGGTCATTGGTGCCGATGGAAAAGAAATCCAGGTGCTGGGCAAACAGGTCTGCCGCAATGGCTGCAGCCGGTACCTCTATCATTCCACCAATTTGCATCTTGGGATTAAACGGGATATTTTCTTCCCGCAAGGCCTTGCGTGTTTGCTTGATCAGTGTCAGCACCTGGAACAACTCGTGCAAACTTGACATCATCGGGATCATCATTCGCACACGTCCATGAGCCGAGGCACGCAGGATTGCACGCAGCTGGGGAATGAACAGTGACGGGCTGCCAAGGCTCATTCTTATTCCACGCAGTCCCAGTGAAGGGTTGAGAGCAGTCTCACTATAATTCTCCAGCTGTTTGTCCGCACCCAGGTCCATGGTTCGTATGATGACGGGCTGTTTGCTGAAACGGCGTATGACACGCATATAAGCATTGAAATGATCGTTCTCAGTCGGCATTTCCTCCCGGTTCAGATAGAGAAACTCAGTACGGAATAGACCAATCCCGGCTGCTTTGACATTCAGTGCATGGCGCGCGTCCTGTGGCAGGTCGATATTGGCCAGCAGAGTGATACGTTCACCGTCCTGTGTGACGGCTGGACTTTTTATTAATGCATCAAGTTTGCGTGTATGCTCCAGCGTTAGCTTTTTCAGCTTACGGTAGGCCGTAAGCGTGTTTTTGTCCGGTGAAATAATGACGTCGCC
The DNA here is from genome assembly GCA_030617565.1 of Gammaproteobacteria bacterium. Classification (GTDB taxonomy): domain Bacteria; phylum Pseudomonadota; class Gammaproteobacteria; order BMS3Bbin11; family BMS3Bbin11; genus BMS3Bbin11. The sequence continues at coordinate 5,031 of JAUWVE010000017.1, forward strand.
GTTACGCCCGTCAACAATCAGCCTGTCACCGTGGCGGATATAAAGAGTTGCCGCATGCAGGCCGACGACAGCCGGGATGCCCAGGCTTCGAGCAAGGATAGATGAGTGCGAGATAGGGCTGCCGAGATTGGTCAGGATGCCGCGAATATTACGTGATTTCATGGCGAGGGTATCAGACGGTGCCAGGTCACGCGAAACAATAATCGGATCCGAGAACTCATCACTGATATCGGCGCTGCTTATCGGTTCTATGCCCATCAAGTTCTTTTGTATTCGGTCCACTACCTGTCGAATATCGTCACCCTTGCTGCGTAGATATTCATCTTCCATGGCTTCAAAAACGTCTATCAATGACTGGCTTTGGCGGGAAATCGCCTGTTCGGCATTGATCTGTAGACTGGTGACGAGTTCTTCCGGTTGTTGCGCCAGCATCGGGTCATCCAGCATCATAAGATGGGCCTCGATAAAGCCGGTAGCTTCCGGTGGCGAGTCGGCAGTAATCTGCTTGCGAATCTGGATCATCTGTATACGTGTTGCCGCGATGGCCGCGCGCAGCCGGTGTACTTCATAACTGATGTGTTTCTTTGCTACCAGGTACTCCGGGATATCGGATGATTCCTGAGATACCACACAGGCAGTACCGATAGCGATTTGTCTGCCGATCCCTGAGCCGTGCATGGACAGCATTACTCGTCTTCTCCAAAACGATTATTGATGAGTTCCCGTAGTGCCCTTGCCGCCGCAGTTTCATCTGTACCATTAACCTCAAGCAGCAGATCAGTGCCCTGTGAGGCCGCCAGCATCATAATACCCATGATACTTTTGCCATTGACGCTCTGTTCGCCGTAGACAAGAAAAATATCGCTGTCATAGGATGATGCCAGTTTAACAAAGCTGGCCGCCGCCCGTGCATGCAGACCAAGGCGGTTGATGATACGGATCTGCTCGCTGATCACAGGGACCTGTCACCAGTGGTGAGTGCATCACTGGCCGTGGATATACCCATAACGCCGCCTTCCTCGGCGAAATGTAACAGTGTGACAAGATTTTCATCACGGTGATACAGTAGGCGCAATAGCATCGGCAAGTTAAGCCCACTGACTAATGAAACATGGAGCGGCTCAACAAATTGACGAGCAATGTTGTAATGCGTACAACCACGCAGGTCTGTCAGAATCAGGCATTGTCCTGCTGATTTTAGCTGCGCGATGGCATTTTCTATTTGCCCGGGCAGATTGTCGGCAGTATCAGGGTCATCATATACATTAATCACCTTAATCTGCTTAACGGACTGATTCATGATGTGCCCTGCGGCCTCTAGCAGTTCATAGCCTATCCGGCCATAGGTAAGCAGAATGATGCCGGTCATATCAGGTCCCTGTGGCGCAGATGTACTTTTGAGTCATCATTTTTTAATTTCTCTGCCAGTTGTTCTGCCACATAAACAGAGCGATGGCGTCCACCGGTGCAGCCGATGGCGATAGTGATGTAGCTACGGTTCTCTGCCTCAAAGGCCGGTAGCCATTTGGTCAGAAAATAATATATATGGTCAATCATTGATGCAGTCGAGGGCCTGGATTTGAGAAAGTCGATGACCTCCTGATCAGTACCTGTTTGCTCCCGTAAGCTCTTTTCCCAGTAGGGGTTGGGCAGGCAGCGTACATCAAAGACAAAATCTGCATCACTGGGATTGCCGTACTTATGGCCAAATGAAACAACCTGTAGCATCATTGTGGCACCGTCTCGTGCACCTACCAGGTTACGAACCTGGCTGCGCAGCTCGTGAGGGGTAATGCGACTGCTGTCAATTTCCATATTGGCGCTTTGTGCCAGCGATGCCAGCAGTTGATGCTCCTGTCGAATGCCATCTACCAGTGATGTTGACGTGTCGGTTAACGGATGACGCCTGCGTGTTTCGCTAAACCGCTTGATCAAGGTGTCTTCATCGGCATACAGGTAAAGTATACGAAATTCTATGCCAAGCTGCTTAAGGCTTGCCAGACTGTCAGACAGGGTTTCCAGAAAATGACGGTTGCGGATGTCTATACCAACAGCAGCATGGCTATCCGGGTTGTGCATCAGGCTGGCAGCAAAATGCGGCAGCAGGTTGGCAGGCAGATTATCAATACAATAATAGCCTATATCTTCCAGTGCCTGCAGGGCGACTGTTTTACCCGAGCCTGACAGGCCGCTGACTATAGTGAGATCCATTATTGTGTAAGAGTCTAGTTGGTTGAGTTTATGGCATCTTGCTGGATTGCAATGAAATCCTCAACCGCATTATAGCCACGGTTCACCAGGATCTGGTTGCGAACTGCTGCTTCAATCATGACAGACAAATTACGACCGGACGTAACCGGAACAGTAATTTCAGGAATCTGTATACCCAGAATACTACGATAACTTTTTTCCTGGTGCAGGCGGTCCATGGTGCTTAGTCGCTGAGGATCCATGCGCTGCAGCTTTACAATAAGTTCAATTCGTTTTGTCACGCGCGTGGCTGCTTCACCGAACATTTCGCGAATATTGAGTATCCCCAGCCCACGTACTTCAAGAAAATGGTTGAACTTCGGGTTGCAGTAACCTTCCAGGTGTTCAGGTGAGCTGCGGCGGATAGTAATGGCATCATCTGCAACCAGGTGATGCCCCTTGGAAATTAGCTCAAGAGCCAGTTCGCTCTTGCCTACACCGCTTTCACCGGTAATTAATACCCCATGACCCATTACTGAGAGTAATACACCATGCATAGAGGATTTGGGTGAAAGGGCACGTGCGAGATAGAACTGTAAATGATAGATCAACTCCGGCGCAGGTAGCTGGCTGACAATTAACGGCATATTGGCCTCATCTGCGATTAGTTGCAGGTTTTGAGGCACATCCATGTCGTCGCTAATAATGATCAGCGCGGTGCGGGGCTGATGAAAGATACGGGATATCGTACTGGAGCGGTGCTGTTTGTCCAGTTGATTCAGATAGTCAAGTTCTGCAGTGCCGATGATCTGTACACGGTTGGCATGGACGGTGTTCAGGTAACCGACCAGGGCCATGCCTGACCAGCGGGCATCGGGTGATTCGAGGTTGCGTTCATTACCACTTTTTCCTGAGGCCCAGCGTAACTTCAGTCGTTCTTTGAGAGACTCAAAGACATTCCCGGCTGTTAATGCCGTGCGTGGGGTCATGTCAATAGAGGTTCCTTTACAGGCATATCAAAAGTTTCTCTAATCTGGGATGGATCTGTGGCTTCCAGTAATTTCTGTCGTTTCTCATCATTACGAAATATGCCGGCCAGGCTGGCAAGCAGATTAAGATGCTCCTCTGTCGCATCTTCAGGCACCAGGATGGCAAAGACCAAATTTACCGGCAGGTGATCCACAGCACCAAAATCCAGGCCATCCTGTAGATGAAGGAAGACCCCGACGACTTCCTCCAGCCCGGCAACACGTCCGTGGGGCAGGGCCACACCGTGGCCGATTCCTGTGCTGCCCAGATTTTCGCGCTCAAACAGTGTGCTGAAGATCTGACCGGCATTGGTGCCCGGTATGTGTTCAGAAAACATATTCGCAATCTGTTCCAGCAGTCTTTTTTTACTGGTAGTTTGATGGTCGACGACTATCGCGCCACGATCGAGAATTTCTCCTATATGTGGGGCATCATGTTGCTTGTTTCCATGCATGGCGGGATGGTGAATGCTGGTGTGACTGGCTGGCATTACTTATGCAATCGTATTTCTACGATGGTCCTTGATTTTTTCCTTGTGCTTGATGACCTGGCGGTCAAGTTTACTGGATAGCGAATCGATTGCGGCATACATATCATTATCTTCAGAATTTGCATGAATTGTTGCACCGCTGGCATTGATCGTCGCTTCGGCAATCTGGCGGGTTTTTTCCACCGACAACACGACATGCGTTGTTGTGACGTGATCAAAATGACGATGGACGCGCTCCAGTTTTTCAGTGACATAGTCATGGAGGGCATCGGTAACTTCTATGTGCTGACCAGTAATGTTTAATTGCATAGTGAAAGACTCCATCAGAGTGTTAGCGATTTACGCAGGTTGGAAGGGGGAATACTCATTAATTCCCTGTATTTGGCGACTGTACGCCGGGCAACACACATGCCCTGCAGTGATAATAGCTCGGCAATGCGGTTGTCACTTATCGGTTTGCCGACCGGTTCATTACTTACCAGCTTTTTAATCTGGGATCGAATGGCCGTGGCCGAACAGGTTCCACCATCAGTTGTGCTGACATGGCTGGAAAAGAAATATTTCAGTTCGAAAACACCCAAATGGGTCTGCATATACTTGTTTGTTGTGACTCGCGAAATAGTAGATTCATGTAATTCCAGCGCATCGGCGATGTCGTGTAATACCATAGGCTTCATCGACTCATCGCCATGCTCGAAAAAGTCCTGCTGGCGCTTGATGATCTCATTGGCAACCCTCATCAGTGTATCATGCCGGTTTTGCAGGCTTTTTATATACCAGCGTGCTTCCTGCAGGTTTTCCTTAAGGTATCGATTGTCTGTACTGTTATCGCCTCGCCTTATCAGGCTCTGGTAATAGCGGTTCACCTCAAGTTTTGGCAAGGCTTCTTCATTTAATCGGGCGCACCATTTTCCATTAATCTTTTTAACCGAGACATCCGGAATGATATAGCGTGTCTCCGAGGGATTGATGATGCTGCCGGGCCGGGGATTCAGGCTTTGAATCAGTGCGATTGCGCCACTCAGAGCTGCCGGCTTGCCCTTTAATATCCGTTTAAGTTTTATCAGGTCCCGATGTGCAACCAGGTCGAGATGCTTGCCCGCGATAGTCATGGCGGTCGACCGGTAAGCTGTGTCATCAGGCAGCTGCCTTAGCTGTATCTGTAATGAATCCGCTAAATCAACAGCGGCAACACCCACAGGATCGAAATTCTGGATCTGATGCAGCATGGCCATTACTTCATCCTGCTCAATGGCGGGTTCAGCATCCAGGGATCGGGTAATATCCTCGATAGAGAGCGTAAGATAACCATCATCGTTCACTGCTTCTATAATCGTTCCGGCAATCAGCTGATCGCGTTCCGACAGGGAAAGCATGCGCATCTGCCATTCGAGGTGGTCATGCAGAGTGGTTGGTGATGAATTCCGGCTCTCCAGTTCCATGCCGCTCCAGTCATTTTCCCGGTTGTTACTGCTTGTGCTGCGCGGAATATAACTTTCATCGTCCCAGGTGTAGTCTTCTTTCAGCTCATCGCCTGCGGTTCCCTGCTCAAAAACATCATCAGTCTCTTTGCTGGCAGTCGGTTCATCCTTGCCAGACGCCAGCTTTTCGTTGTTATAGATCTCTTCATCATCTGTGGTTTCTGGTTCGGCTGCAGCTTCATCATTATCAGCCGTATCAAGCATAGGATTGCTGTCGAGGGCTGACTGGATTTCTGCTCTAAGATCAATAACGGATAATTGCAACAGACGAATGGCCTGTTGCAGCTGTGGTGTCATGGCCAGTTTCTGGCCAAGTTTGATTTCCAGAGTCTGCTTCATGCTGAATTGCCGCTATTGTTCGACTTGTTACGGCTTATGTTTGTCATATTGATATGACCCCCTGAGATTATATTCTCTCTCTACCGGAGGCTTGTCAATCAGAATGATTCATATGCCCGTATGTATTTATATGATACCTGCTTTGAGAGAGTTCAATGTTACGCCAGGTTTCACGTATATCTATTGTTCCTTAAGTGTAGACGGAAAATGGAAGTAATGTATCAGGGTAGTCCTAAAGGCGGAAATTATGACCGAGGTAGACTTCGCGGACTTCTTTGTGCGACAGAACCTCTTCTGCACTACCGGCAGTCAGTACCTGACCGTCGCTGAGAATGTAGGCTCTGTCACAGATACCGAGCGTCTCACGCACGTTATGGTCAGTGATCAACAGGCCTATGCCCATATTCTTCAGCTGTGAAATAATTTGCTGGATATCGCCTACCGAGATCGGGTCTATACCGGCGAACGGTTCATCAAGTAGAATAAACAAGGGCTCCAGCGCCAGTGCGCGGGCAATTTCGACACGCCGGCGTTCACCTCCGGAAAGGCTGATGCCCAGGGCGTCGCGCTTGTGCTCTATATTGAATTCCTCCAGCAAATGGTCTACACGCTCATGGCATTGGGCTTTCGTCAGTTCGGGCTGCACCTCAAGTACCGCCATGATATTTTCTTCAACTGTCAGCTTGCGAAAAACCGATGGTTCCTGCGGCAGATAGCCGATACCCAGTCGTGCGCGTTGGTGCATGGGCTTGGCAGTAATGTTGACGTCATCCAGCCAGATATCGCCTTTATCCGGGTGCACCAGTCCGACGATCATGTAAAAGCAGGTGGTCTTGCCTGCACCGTTTGGGCCTAGCAAGCCGACAACTTCACCGGTCTCAACCTTGATGTCCACGCCATTTACAACGGTAATACCCTTGTAGCGCTTTTGCAGGCCTTTTGTTGAAAGAATACTCATTTTTAAGATGGAGTTGGCAGATATAAAACGATCATTATTTTTTCATGAGTCCTGGTTGAATGACTATTCTGGTACGTCCCGATTCTGTTTTCTTGCCCGCTGTCTTGCTGGATGAGGGCTGTTTAGTATCGCTGGCTTTCTTTTTCTTGCTTGATGCCTGTTTCTTGCTTGATGACTGTCCCTTTATTGTCATTTTGCTGGTTTTCATATTGTAATTGATGACTTTGCCTGTAATTATGTTGCTTCCCTGGGTGACTTTTGCATTTTCTGTCAGCGTGATCAGGTCCTTAGCCTGATCGAGTTTTAACTTGTGTCCTTCGCCATACACCATCTCTTTATGGCCTTCCGGCAACTGTTTAAATTTGACAGGTTTTCCATAGGCCGTGGCGGTATCAATGTCGTCACCTTTGTAGATCAGGACAATTTTGTCTGCTTTGATATTCAGGGTTCCCTGGGTAATTTCTACATTTCCTGTAAGTACCCGCTGACCAGTACGGAAATTAATGCTGGTGGTGTCTGCATCTATGGTGACGGGCGCATTTTTATCTTTGTCCAGTGCGATCGCATGGCTGCTGAATAAAAGGCCGGCAAGTCCAATGCAAAGCATGGTCTTGATTCGGGAAAAAACATTCATTTTGTTTCTCTCCATAGTACTCAGGAAACAGGTTCCTTCAGCACGATATTAAGTGTATCCGTTGTAGTCACTCCACCGCTGCCCGTGCTGTCGCGCCCACGGATGACGCGCACATTGCCGGTCAGTTTAACTTCATCCCCGTTGGCAGATATCCATCCTGTTTCTGAATAGATATGCGTCGGAGCTCGATCAGGCTCATATTGTATAATATGTGGCTTATCAAGCAGGGATGTATCATCATCAGGAAAATGCACCATACGCTCAGCTTCAAGCATATACTGCCGATTGCCGTCAGTGTCCATGCCGACAGCGGTAAAATTTTCAATATAGTAGTCGGGGTCGTGGTTTTCAGTAATTATCTGTTCTCCGCTTGCGGGCTCTCCCAGCAAGTCAGACTGCATCCAGGCCGTAATACCAACGAGGGCGATAACGACACTGAAAATAACAATGCGTTCAAGCCAGTTCATTATATTCTAACAATGCAAAGTCCATAAAATTATTCACCACGAGGAGACAGCGCTTCCTTAAGCCGGCAGCGCACATTTCTAAAATGATGTGGAATCTGTAGTTAAGAATTGTTCCATCACCTTGCTGTATGTGCCCTGTGCATACATGATGAGCTCACAAATATCTCTGCCAGCACCTGCTCCACCTTCATTGCGGGTCGTCCAGTGTGCATGGTGCTTAACCAGGTTGTGTCCCTGAGGCACGGTTACTGCAAGACCGACATCAAGCATAATAGGCAGGTCAACGACATCATCACCAACAAATGCGACCTCATCGGATGAAAGTTCCAGCTTTTCACAAATTTCTTTATAGGCCGGGAATTTCTCCTTGCGGCCCTGGTATAAATGCTGAATATTAAGATCTCTGGCACGGTGGGCAACAAGACTGGATTGGCGTGCAGTGATGATGCCCACAGCAACACCGGTTTGCTGCAGCAGATTGATACCCAGCCCATCGCGGGAATGGAAGCTTTTTCCTTCATCGCCATTGTCACTGAAATAGAGACGGCCATCAGTCAGCACCCCATCCACATCGAACAGGACAAGTCGAATCTTCCTTGCCCGTTTGAGCACTTCGTCAGTGCTGAAGAAATCAGGTTTTAATCCTTCCGGTTTCATAATAATCCTGCGCGTAGTAAATCATGCATATTCAGCGCCCCTACCGGGCGGTGTTCCTGGTCTACAGCAAGCATGCTGTTGATGGAGAGGTCTTGCATCATATTGACGACATCAGCTGCCAGCCTGTCTTCTGACGTGACTGTGGGGCCGCTAGTCATCACTTCGGCTACTTTCGCTGAATAAAGATCGACCCCTTTGTTAAGTGTACGGCGCAGGTCACCATCGGTAAAGATTCCCACCAGTTTGCCATCTTCATCGATGATTCCTGTCATGCCGAGGCCTTTGCTGCTCATCTCAAGCAAGGCAGCCTGAAGACTGTCATTGATGTTTACCAGAGGTATATGGCTGCCGCTTTGCATAATGTCTTTGACATACAGTAACAGGCGCCGGCCGAGCGCGCCGCCGGGATGTGAGCGGGCAAAATCATTAGCGGTGAAGTTGCGCGCCTTGAGCAGGGCGACGGCCAGAGCATCTCCCATAGCCAGTGCCGCAGTGGTACTGGCAGTCGGCGCAAGATTAAGTGGACAGGCCTCCTTTTCAACTCCTACATCGAGGCAGTAGTCCGCCTGTTTGCATAACGGATTGTCTTTGCTGCCGGTCATCGAAATCAGTGGTACAGACAAACGCCTGATCATAGGCAGGATGGCAAGGATCTCCGGCGTATTGCCAGAATTTGAGATGGCAATGACCAGATCTTCCGGTGTAATCATGCCCAGGTCACCATGACTGGCCTCGCCCGGATGTACAAAAAATGATGGCGTGCCGGTGCTGGCCAGGGTGGCGGCAATTTTGCTGCCTATATGGCCGGATTTCCCCATTCCGACCACCACCACGCGCCCTGTACATTCAAGGATAGAGCGGCAGGCTCCGGCAAAGTCCTCAGCCAGCCGGTCTGATAGCGCAGCGACAGCATCCGCTTCAATCTGCAGGACATTTTTGCCTTCAAGGGTTAGTTCGTCGTCAGTCATTGTTCGTAGTTTAAAGTTCCAAGTTCCAAGTTCCAAGTGTGAGTCAAAATCTTCGCTGCTCTGCTTTTTGGTATTAATCTGTAAGCTTGGAACTGTTCACCTG
>JAUWVE010000033.1 GCA_030617565.1 Gammaproteobacteria bacterium
GATGGCAAGAAACTGATTGTGCTGGCTGAAGGACGCCTGGTTAATCTCGGTTGTGCTACTGGTCACCCTAGCTTCGTGATGTCAGCTTCATTCACAAACCAGGTTATCGCGCAGATTGAATTGTGGAACAACCCGGACAACTACGAGAACATCGTCTACGTCCTGCCTAAAAATCTTGATGAAAAAGTCGCGCGTCTGCACCTGGAAAAGATTGGTGTAGCACTGAGTGAGCTTAGTCAGAAACAGGCAGACTATATTCGTGTCCCGGTTAAAGGACCTTACAAGCCTGAAACTTATCGTTATTGATTTATAGATCCAAGTTTAAAGATCCAAGTTCCAAGCTATAAAACTAAAAGCCCTCATCACTGAGGGCGTAGGCAGACAAACTTTGATAATTTTTCTTGGAACTTGGAACTTGGAACTTAAAATCAAAATATGTCCCAGGATATAAATAAAACATTCAGTCTCGAATACTTTCCTGCTCGCACAGAGAAAAGCGAGCAGTCACTGGCAGAAGCACGCAGAGAATTAAGCAAGCTAAAACCTGCCTTTGCCTCAGTAACCTTCGGTGCCGGTGGCAGCACCCAGGACGGTACCTACCAGACTGTAAAGGCCATCATTCAGGAAGATGGCATTGATGCCGCACCGCATATCTCCTGCATATCCACAAACCGCGACAGCCTTAAATTAATGCTGTCTGATTACCGTGAACTCGGTGTCAGCCGCCTGGTCGCCCTGCGTGGTGACATACCTTCCGGCTACGGCATGGCCGAGCACAATGAATTACGTTATGCAAATGAACTGGTGGAATTCATCCGCCAGCAAACCGGCGATCACTTCACCATAGAAGTTGCCGCCTACCCTGAGTTCCATCCACAGGCAAGCAGTGCCCAGGCTGATTTAAAAAATTTTAAACGCAAGGTTGATGCCGGTGCCGATTCTGCAATCACCCAGTATTTCTTTAACCCGGATGCTTACTTCCGTTTTATAGATGATTGCCAGCGTATGGGTGTAAATATCCCGATTACCCCGGGCATTATGCCTATTACCAACTACAAACAGCTGGCCAGGTTCTCGGATGCCTGTGGTGCAGAAATCCCACGCTGGATTCGTAAACGGCTTGAGTCTTATGGTGACAACCTCGAATCCATCAGAGAATTCGGGCTGGATGTCGTTACACACTTGTGTGAACAATTACTTGATGGCGGGGCACCGGGTTTGCATTTCTATTCGATGAACCGCGCTGAGCCAGTTAAAACTATCTGGAATGAGCTTAAGCTATCAGGTTAAATGTAACAAAATCCAGTAAGATTTTATTTATTTACCGTTCTACCCTGCCATAGTGGTCATGCTATTTGCCAACAGTTTCTGCTCCTTCACCCCCGAAGCGGGTAGCAAAATAACCTATAAGTAACCCCACCAGCGCACCTTCTAACACAAACCAGAATGGTGAACTGAGTGCCCCATCTGCTCCGAACACAGCATTCATCATCACCTGCATATCATCATATGCAAAAAAGGTCAGGACAAAATTCATCCATGCGCCGACGATGGTTGAGCGGAACCACCATGGGAACGGCAACTTCAGTATGGGATGGTAGGTAAAAACGCCAAATACTCCGACTATAGCTCCAAGAGTTGTGTACCAGAACAGGATGCCCCAGCGTAGCAGCCAGCCAGCATCGGGTAAAAAATAGGGTAGCAGGATAAAACCGGTCAGGCCGAAGACAAATCCAATGCCCTTGCCAATAGCAATGCGAGTCATTAAAGAGGGATTACCGAACATATGTCATCTCCTTTGTTGTATGCCATTTTCAGATGAATGACCGGGTAGTCACTAATCATCTGATCCGTATAAGAAATAACAGCGCTTACCCTGGCGCTTGGCTTCATACATCGCCTCGTCGGCCCGGACCAGTAGTGTTCGGGTATCACTACCGTGATCCGGATAAAGGGCTATGCCGATACTAGCCCCGATCCTTATATCTTTAAGTGCAGGCGTATGCATGTTTGAAATCGATTCGACCACCTTGTCCGCCAGGTTTTTGACCTGATCCAGCCCATCAAGGTCTTCGACCAGCAGCACGAACTCGTCACCACCGATTCGAGCCAGGGTATCGTTGCGCCTCACATTTTGTGTCAGCTTGCGTGCTACATCCTGCAACACATGGTCTCCTACCTCATGACCCAATGCATCGTTTACCTGCTTGAACCCATCCAGATCGATAAACAGCACGGCAAGCTGGCTGCTTATTCGATTTGCTCGGACAATCGCCCGCTCCAGCCTCTCGTTGAACAGGATCCGGTTGGGCAGATCGGTCAGCGGGTCGTGCTGAGCCTGTCTGCGCAGCATTTCCTCGGCAAGATACTGTGCAGTAATGTTGCGTACGTAAACAGAAAATCCAATAACGGCGCCCTCTTTTGACTGGTGGGGGGCATACTGCACCTGGACGTCCTGTTTTGTCAGGTATTTGTAGTCGAGGTGGTCTTCGTAAGTTACCAGTTCGCCCTTAAGAACACGCTCCACATGCGGCTGAATCCTGGCGAAGCCTTGCTCACCGATAAACTCGACAACATGTTTCCCAATGAATGCATCGTGGCTCAGGCCTTTCTCGGTTTCATATTTCCGGTTGCACACCTTATATGTAAGATCAGCATTTACGTAGGAGACATAATCCGGTATCGAATCCAGGATGAAAGCCATAAGGTCACGCTCTTCCTGCAAATCCGCCAGCTGCTCACGCAACCGGTTTATTTCCTCCTCCAGGGTATTATCTCTTGCACTTCGCCGGGTCGCGTTTGATTTTTCCATATGGTGTATCTTTAAGCCGGGTTAATCGGCATCTTCAGCCATTTCTGCCGGTAAACCGTCGATCAGGACAACATTTGCCAAGGCTGCGGCAAAGCGCATTTCTTTCCAGGGGCGGTAAACATCGGAAGCATACCAGGCATGGAATGATGCGCGATCAGGCCATTCGTGAAGCACGACGATCTGGCCGGGCCAGCTCCCTTCGATGAGGTCGAACTCTTCACCAGCAGCCAGGAAGCGTCCTCCGAACTCTGCCAGTGTACCACTGTGGCCGTCGACATACTTTTGAAATAATTGCGGATCTCTTACGGTCACAGCTATGATTGAATAGGACGGCATCCTGTCCTCCATCTTTTCATGTAAGTTTTACGGGCCAGATTCGTAACCACCCGTGGAAGAATTGGTTTCCGATATCATAAGGCATTTTGAGATACTACTTTCTTCTTTATCACTCACCACATTCATTTTTTGTATAAATATGCCATTTTACTATTTCTATCATTGATGATTTTCAAAAATGATGCTGAAATAAAGTTCAAGCATCTGTTTTTGGCCGAAAAAAAGGGGGGGCAGTTTTCACTGCCCCCCCCCTTTTTCTGAAACAGACGACGTTTATTTGATAAACAGCATTTCCTGATACTTCGGTAAAGGCCAGAGCTCGTCTGCCACTTCAGCTTCAAGTGCATCAGCATGTGAGCGAACATCAGCCATCAGACCAAGAAGATCATTTGCACAGTACTGCATGTGCTCCTCTGCAGATGCAAAACCCTCTTTTTCCATGGCGTCACTGAGCTCTCCAACAGCGGCCATCATGGCGCTGGCTTCAGCGGCAACGGTACTGGCAACGGTACTATCCAGCTCGATATTCATTTCTGCCAGACTTGTGCCAGTCACCGTCAGGTCAGACAGATAAGTAATCGCGGCAGGATAAATAACCGTTTTAGCCATGTCGACGACCAGTTTTGCCTCTACATTGATAGACATAATATATTGCTCGGCATAGACCTCGTAGCGGCTTTCCAGTTCCACTGGTGACAGTACGCCGGTACTTTCAAAGAGCGCCTTAACAGAGTCTTCACGTAATGCTGGCAACGCATCGGCTGTGGTTGGGATGTTTTTCAAACCACGCTCTTCGACAGCCATTTTATGCCAGTCTGTAGAGTAGCCATCACCACCAAATACTGCATTTCCATGTTCATTCATCAGTTCTTTGAGTACGGCAAATACCGCATCCTCCTGATCGCTGCCACTCGCTAATCTAGCCTCCAGTTTTTCAGCAATCCAGTTAAGAGAATCAGCCAGCATCGTGTTCATTGCTACCAATGGACCTGAAACCGATGATGCTGAACCGACCGCACGGAATTCAAAACGGTTTCCGGTAAACGCGAAGGGAGAAGTTCTGTTGCGGTCGCCCGGGTCACGTTCAAAATTAAGGATCTGCCTCAAGCCAAGATCCATCTCACCACCATGATCACTGCTGGCCAGCTTGCCATCCTTAATATCCATGAAGACTTTTTCCAGCTGGTCACCCAGATAAACAGACAGAATTGCTGGTGGCGCTTCATTGGCACCCAGGCGGTGGTCATTACCCGCTGAAGCAATGACTGCGCGCAACAATGGACCATATAGATGGACACCTCGAATAACAGCACCACAGAAAATCAGAAAGTTCAGGTTATCGTGCGGTGTGCTGCCCGGATCAAGCAGGTTGCCCTGTGTAGCGTTGCCTACTGACCAGTTAACGTGCTTGCCGGAACCGTTAATGCCTGCAAAGGGCTTTTCATGCAGCAGACACATAAATCCGTGTTTCCTGGCTATGGCTTTCATCATCGTCATCATTAACTGCTGATGATCAGCCGCGACGTTTGCGGCTTCGAAGTAAGGTGCGATCTCAAACTGTCCCGGCGCAACTTCATTGTGATGGGTTTTAGCCGGGATGCCCAGACGGTATAACTTGTCTTCAAAGTCCTGCATGAAGATCAGGACACGCGCAGAAATAGCACCGAAGTAATGATCATCAAACTCCTGCCCTTTTGCTGAAGCGGCACCGAATAAAGTACGTCCCGCCAGTAACAGGTCAGGGCGGCTATTGGCAAAGTTGCTATCTACCAGGAAATATTCCTGTTCCGCACCGCAGCTGGAGTTTAATGGTGCAATGTCTGTTTCACCCATTAAGGACAGCACTTTTTGTCCAGCCTTGTTCATGGCGTCGTTAGAGCGTAAAAGCGGAATCTTTTTATCCAGTGCTTCACCCGTCCAGGACATAAACACACTTGGAATCATCAGCGTCGCACCATTTTCTGTTTCCATGATGTAAGCAGGACTGGTGGGATCCCAGGCAGTATAACCACGCGCTGCATTGGTCATGCGGATACTGCCGTTAGGGAATGAAGAACCGTCAGGCTCACCCTTAATTAGCAGACTGCCGGAAAACTCGGTAATTGCATTGCCATCTGCGTTGGTGATAATAAAACCATCATGTTTCTCAGCAGTGATATTAGTCAGAGGATAAAAAATATGGGAGAAGAATTTAACGCCTTTTGCGATAGCCCAGTCTTTCATTGCCGCGGCAACAATATCTGCAACTGCTGGACTCAGGGGCTCTCCAGTATGTACCGTTTTCTTTACGGCTTTAAAAGCATTTTTGGACAGAGACTCTTCCATTTTTGCCAGATTGAAAACATCACAGGCCCAGATTTTATCCAGTGGTTTTGTCTTTTTTACCGACATCGGCTCTCGGTTGGTGATTTGATAAATCGCTTGAACGCGAGATTCATTTCCACTCATTTCTATTTCCTCAACTATGGGTTACTAAATTAATTGGATTTACCAGGATATCTGATTAAGGGCATCTTCCGACCAACCACCTGAAAACGATATGTTAAATCAGGAGAACAGCACACAATATACCAGCATTAAAGCAAAATTCATGCCAGACAACGCAGAAAGGCTTCAGGTCGTAGAAAAAACCCTAACTGCATGAAGAATCGACAAAAAATCAGGATTTTCATTAAAAAGTATAATCTCGGCAGTATATCAGCATGAACCGTTGATGTGCACGATGCACACGCCTGGTGCACTAGATATGAGCAGATAAAATGTATACGGAAGTATCTGCTATTCTTCAGTAAGATTCATTGAGACAAACTTTGCCCTGATAGCAGACATTCCGTAGCAGCATAAAACTATGATTTTGCGCTATAATTAGCGGTTACAATTTTCAATTCGACCCTGAGCCATGAATATCCCCTATACCAACACTGAAACTGCCTCAAAGCTGCTGAACGCATTGCAGAAACGCATTCTGTTGCTTGATGGCGCGATGGGAACAATGATCCAGCGTCATAAGCTGGAAGAAGCGGATTTTTGCGGCGAACAGTTTGCTGACTGGGATATTAATCTGAAAGGCATGAATGACCTGCTGGTACTTACAAAGCCTGAAGTCATACAGGCTATTCATGAACAATATCTGGAAGCGGGTGCTGACATCCTTGAGACTAACAGTTTCAACGCCACACCCAGCGACCTTGCCCGCTACAGTCTGTCGGAATACGCCCATGAAATAAATGTCGCCGCGGCACGTGTGGCGCGCCAGGCTGCCGATAAATACAGCACTGCTGACAAACCCCGTTTCGTTGCCGGTGTACTTGGCCCTAACCAGAAAACATCTTCTGTCTCGGTCGATGTCAACGACCCGGGTGCCCGCGCTATCACCTTCGACGAACTGGTTGAAGACTACTGTATTGCTGCACGCGCACTGATTGAAGGCGGCGTCGATATCATCCTGATTGAAACCATTTTCGATACCCTGAATGCGAAGGCGGCAGTCTACGCCGTTGAAAAGGTCTTTGAAGAAGATGCAATACGCCTGCCCTTGATGATCTCCGGCACCATCACCGATGCCTCCGGTCGCACCTTATCCGGCCAGACTTCTGAAGCCTTCTACAACAGCCTGCGGCATGCCAGGCCTCTCACCATCGGGCTTAACTGCGCCCTGGGGCCTGATCAGCTGCGCCAGTATGTGGAAGAGATGTCACGTATCAGCGAATTCCGGATATCGGCCCACCCCAATGCAGGCCTGCCGAATGAGCTGGGCGAATATGACCTGGATGCCGAGCACATGGCAGGCTACCTCAGCGAATGGGCTGAGAGTGGTTTTCTAAATATCGTTGGTGGCTGTTGCGGCACCACACCCACCCATATAAAGGCCATTGCTGAATCTGTAGCTGACAAAACACCACGAGCCCTGCCTGAAAAAGAACCTGCCTGCCGCCTGGCCGGACTGGAACCCTGCAACATCCTGCCTGGCTCACTATTCGTCAATGTTGGCGAACGCACCAATGTGACTGGCTCCGCTCGCTTTAAACGCCTGATCAAGGAAGGTGAATATGAGCAGGCACTGGATGTTGCTCGCCAGCAGGTCGAAAACGGTGCCCAGGTTATCGACATCAATATGGACGAGGGCATGCTGGACTCGAAAGAAGCGATGGTTCAATTCCTGAACCTGATTGGTTCTGAACCTGACATCTGCAAAGTACCCATCATGATCGATTCGTCGAAATGGGACATCATTGAAGCCGGCCTGAAATGTGTTCAGGGCAAGGGCATCGTCAATTCCATTTCAATGAAAGAAGGCGAAGAAAAATTTCTTGAACAGGCAAAACTCTGTCGTCGTTATGGTGCAGCAGTCATTGTTATGGCCTTCGATGAGACCGGTCAGGCGGATACTCACGCCCGCAAGGTAGAAATCTGTACCCGTGCCTATAAACTGTTAACTGAAGAGGTCGGTTACCCGGCTGAAGACATTATCTTTGACCCCAATATCTTTGCTGTTGCTACCGGCATCGAGGAACACAATAATTATGGCGTAGATTTTATTGAAGCCACCCGTGACATCAAGCAGACTTTACCTGATGCTCTGGTATCTGGCGGCGTATCGAATGTTTCTTTCTCCTTCCGTGGCAACAACCCGGTACGTGAAGCCATACATGCCGTGTTCCTCTACCATGCTATCGGCGCAGGCATGGACATGGGTATAGTCAATGCCGGCCAGTTGGCAATCTATGATGACTTGCCGGAAGAACTGCGTGAACGCGTCGAGGATGTAGTTCTCAATCGTCGCGAAGATGCGACGGACCGCCTGCTTGAAATAGCAGACAAATATCGTGGCGATGGCAGCGAAGAAGAAGGCGATAAAGTTCAGGAATGGCGTCAGTTGCCTGTTACTGAAAGACTCTCACATGCACTGGTAAAAGGCATTACCGAGTTTATCGAGGAAGACACTGAAGAAGCGCGCCTGCAGGCAGACACGCCGATTGAGGTCATCGAAGGCCCATTGATGGATGGCATGAATGTCGTTGGTGACCTTTTTGGTGCCGGCAAGATGTTCCTGCCGCAAGTAGTAAAGTCTGCCCGCGTGATGAAGAAGGCCGTGGCCTGGCTGATGCCTTATATCGAGGCAGAGAAATCCGGGGGTCTTAGCTCTCGGGGCAAGATTCTACTCGCCACGGTTAAAGGCGACGTCCACGATATCGGCAAGAATATCGTTGCCGTGGTTCTGCAATGTAATAATTATGAGACCATCGATCTCGGTGTCATGGTACCTGCAGAGACCATTCTCAAAACAGCTATTGAAGAGAACGTCGATATCATTGGCCTGTCAGGTCTGATTACCCCGTCGCTCGATGAAATGGTACACGTTGCAAAAGAGATGCAGCGCCTGGATTACAAACTGCCATTGATGATCGGTGGCGCCACTACGTCGAAGATACATGCCGCGGTAAAAATTGCGCCAAAATATCATGGGCCAGCCGTCCATGTACTGGATGCTTCACGTGCCGTTGGTGTAGCCAACAACCTGTTATCTGAAGACAGTCGTGACGAATTTATCAAGCAGATTGATGAAGAGTACGAAGCCTTGCGCGTACGCCGTGCCAGCAACCAGGAAGCGCGCAAACTGGCCAGCATGGAACAGGTCCATGGCAATCGCTTCCGTAGTGATGAATCAGGATACATACCTGTCAAACCCTCTTTTCTGGGTATCCGGCAATTCGATGACTACTCGCTTGAAGCGATATCCCAATACATAGACTGGTCACCTTTTTTCCAGACCTGGGAACTAAGTGGGCGCTACCCGGCCATTCTTGACCACCCTGAAAAAGGGGTTCATGCCCGTGAGCTATTTGATGATGCCCAGGCCATGCTGAAAAAAATCATTGATGAAAAGTGGTTGCAGGCTCAGGCTGTCGTTGGCTTCTTCCCTGCCAATAGCATCGATTATGATGACATCAATATTTACACTGATGAGCAGCGCAATGAAGTACAGCTGCGACTTCACGGCATACGCCAGCAGATGGTCAAAAAGGGGGCACCTAATCTCTGCCTATCTGATTATCTACAGCCGGAAGACAGCGGCACTGCCGATTATATCGGTGCCTTTATTGTCACCACCGGGATCGGTATTGAAGAAAAAATTGCCGAATTTGAGGCCACGCATGACGACTATAACGCCATCATGTTAAAGGCCCTGGCTGATCGCCTGGCTGAAGCTTTTGCCGAATTAATGCACCAGCGCACACGAGGTGAGCTCTGGGCTTATGCCGCTGATGAAGATATGACAAATGAAGAATTAATTAAAGAAGAGTACCAGGGCATCAGACCGGCACCTGGCTATCCAGCATGCCCGGATCACACAGAGAAGGCATTGCTATGGAAATTGCTGGAAGCAGACAGTCGATCCGTTGTAAAACTGACAGAAAGTTTTGCTATGTATCCAACTGCTGCGGTCAGTGGTTTCTACTTTTCTCATCCTGAGGCACGCTACTTTGGCACCGGACGTATCGGTCAGGACCAGGTCGAGGACTATGCCAGCCGTAAAGATATGCCAAAGGCAGAAGCCGAACGCTGGCTGGCGCCGGTGCTGGCTTATGAGCCGGAAGATAGTTAACTGAAGATCCAAGTTTCAAGATCCAAGTTCCAAGGAAAGATACTTAAGAAAGGGGTTCTACTTGGATCTTGGATCTTGGAACTTACAACTGGAGTTTTAAATGCCAAACATCAATGAAAAAGAACTAAACGAACTACGCGAAAGCCTGCTGACATACAAAAAGCAGCTGCAGCATGAAATCCATGATGAATTAATCAGGGAAGGCAGCAGCAGTGCCATCTCTCTGGCCGGCAAGGTCCATGACAAACAGGAAGAATCCCTGAGCGAGATGCTGACTGAAATCAACCTTGCCATGTTGTCTCAACACCAGCATGAACTGAAAAATCTTGAGCGCGCCCTCCAGCGTATGAACGAGGGCGAATACGGCACCTGCATCGATTGTGATGCACCGATCGCCATTGCCCGCCTGCAGGCTTACCCAACGGCAGTTCGTTGCATCAGTTGCCAGGCAAAACACGAGCAGGCGTGAATAAACTACAGTACTAAAAATATATGCGGCCTGGCTGGAAATTCTGGATAGACCGCGGCGGTACTTTTACCGATGTTGTCGCCTGTGATCCGGAAGGTAAACTACACACACATAAACTGCTGTCGGAAAATCCCGAGCAGTACCCTGATGCAGCAATTGCCGGCATCCGGCACATTCTGTCACTAGACAACTCAGACCCCGTCCCTGCTGGACAGATTGATAGTGTCCGCATGGGAACGACAGTGGCCACCAACGCACTGCTTGAACGCAAGGGCTCTCCCACCGTTCTTGTCATCACCGAAGGCTTTGCCGATGCCCTGCGTATTGGATCGCAAAACCGACCGGACATATTTGCGCTGAATATTAATCTTCCTGAAACCCTGTATGACTACGTTGTAGAAATACCGGAGCGCACCAGCGCATCCGGTGAAATGGAAAAGCCACTTGATAATGCTGTTGGCCTCAAACGCCTGCAAAAGGCCTATGAAGCAGGTTATCGATCTTGTGCCATTGTATTTATGCATGGCTATCACTACCCTCAGAATGAACAGGCTGTTGCAAAACTTGCAAAGCAATGCGGCTTCGAACAAATCTCCCTGTCATCGCTATGCAGTCCTCTGCCACGACTGGTCTCACGCGGAGACACGACAGTGGCCGATGCCTATTTATCACCGAAACTCAGCCGCTATGTTAACCAGGTACAAAGTGAATTAGGTGATATTCCATTATTGTTCATGCAATCCTCTGGCGGCCTGTGTCATGCCAGCGCTTTTGATGGCAAGGATGCTGTTCTTTCCGGCCCTGCAGGCGGGGTGGTCGGCGGAATAGAAACTGCCCGCTGCGCCGGTTTCGATCACCTGATCGGCTTTGATATGGGCGGCACGTCAACCGATGTCTGGCATTATGCCGGTGATTATGAGCATCAATCAGAACACATCGTTGCAGGTATCCGCTTGCGTACACCGATGATGCGCATCCATACTGTTGCGGCGGGCGGTGGCTCTATCCTTCATTACAGTGATGGACGATTTCAGGTAGGGCCTGACTCCGCTGGTGCCAGACCGGGGCCAGCATGTTACCGCCATGGAGGCCCTTTATGTGTGACTGACTGCAATGTGCTACTGGGAAAGATACAGCCTGATCATTTCCCCTCTGTGTTTGGATCTGCTGGGGATTTACCTCTCGATCATCAGGCAGTGGTAGAAAAGTTTTCGGCATTTTCAACTACCAGCAGGCTTACCGAAAAAGGGAAACAAGCACTGGACATTGCAGAAGGCTTCCTCGCCATCGCTATTGAAAATATGGCTCAGGCAATAAGAAAAATCTCTGTACAGCGCGGTTACGATGTCAGTCGCTACACGCTCTGTGTATTCGGCGGTGCCGGTGGACAGCATGCATGCCTGGTTGCCGATGCCCTGGGTATGAAAACCATCTATTGTCATCCGATGGCCGGGGTCCTTTCTGCCTATGGCATAGGCCTGGCGGCGATCAGTACAGTTCATGAAAAAGCCATTGGCCAGACCCTGACATCTGATTCAGCTGCCAGTTTACAGAAACAAATGGAACAACTGCGTGGTGCTGGCCTGAATGATCTAAAACAACAGGGTGAAGATCATGCCGACACGCAAACAGTGGCACGTCTGTTCCTGCGC
>JAUWVE010000119.1 GCA_030617565.1 Gammaproteobacteria bacterium
AACAATGCTGGAATTACCCGCGACAATCTGCTGATGCGAATGAAAGAGGATGACTGGCAGGCGATTATAGATACCAACCTGTCTTCAGTTTATCGAATGAGTAAGGCTGTACTGCGCGGCATGATGAAAGCCAAACAGGGTAGAATTATCAGTATCACATCGGTGGTGGGTGCCACCGGAAACCCGGGGCAGGTCAATTATTCAGCTGCAAAAGCAGGGGTAGCGGGATTTACCCGTGCTATGGCAAGGGAAGTTGCCTCCCGCAATATTACCGTCAATACAGTAGCACCGGGTTTTATTGATACCGACATGACCCGTGCCCTGGCTGAAGAGCAGCGTGAAAAATTAATTGGAGAAATCCCCCTTTCGCGACTTGGTACAACTGAAGATATTGCAAATGCAGTATTGTTTCTGGCCTCTGATGAGGCTTCATATATCACTGGCACTGAAATTCATGTAAACGGTGGCATGTATATGGGGTAGAATACCTGCACAGACCGGCACACGAAGGGTTGTCTATTAATTCATGAATAGAGGTGCCCTTAAGTTGGACTGGCAATTACAATTATGGTTAAAATGCCATTTTGAACAACTAGTTTACTACAGAGGATAAAAATCAAATGAGTAGTGTTGAAGAACGCGTCAAGAAAATTGTTGCTGAACAGCTCAGTACCAGCGAAGACCAGATTTCAAATACGTCTTCTTTTGTCGATGATCTGGGCGCAGATTCACTCGACACAGTTGAACTTGTTATGGCTCTTGAAGAAGAATTTGACCTCGAGATTCCGGATGATGAAGCCGAGAAGATCACGACAGTGCAACAGGCTGTCGATCACATAAATGCTGCTACCGGCTAGTAGATACTGATCAGAAAAAGCCGCTGCTCCTTCCAGGACGGCGGCTTTTTTTCTGACTTTTTGGTTCTTTGGAGCACCTCGAATAATTCATGAATAAGCGTCGTGTTGTCATTACTGGTATAGGAATTCACTCGCCAGCAGGTTTGGGGCTTGATGCCAACTGGCAGAATATAATTGACGGTAAAAGTGGTATCAGCAGTATTGAAAGTTTCGATACTACAGGTATGCCTGCATCCATCGCAGGACAGATTCTGGATTTTGATCCTGAGAACTGGATCGATAAAAAATCTTGTCGAAAAATGGACCGATTCATACAGCTTGGTATGGCAGCAGGTCTGGATGCGATGGCTGACTCTGGTCTTGTGATCACTGAAGAGATTGCGCCTCGTGTAGGTGTCCATATTGGTGCCGGTATCGGTGGTCTTACAACTATCGAAAAGCAGACACAAACATTAATTGAGCGTGGACCACGCCGCATTTCGCCCTTTTACATCCCAAGCAGTATCATCAACATGATTTCGGGCAACCTGTCTATCTCGCTGGGTGCAAAAGGCCCAAACCTCGCTATTGTTACCGCCTGTGCGACAGGAACCCACTCCATTGGCGATGCCGCCAGGTTAATTGAATACGGTGATGCCGATGTTATGTTCGCAGGTGGCGCTGAAAGCTCGATCACTCCCACAGGCATGGCCGGTTTTGGCAATGCACGAACACTGAGTACCCGAAATGATGATCCCCAGGCTGCTTCACGCCCCTGGGATAAAGGCCGCGATGGTTTTGTTATGGGTGAGGGGGCAGCAGTGATGGTGCTTGAAGAACTTGAACACGCACGAAATCGTGGTGCACAAATCTATGCTGAGCTGGCGGGTTTTGGTCTCAGTGGTGATGCTTATCATATGACCAGCCCTATACCGGATGGTGAAGGTGCTGCACGTTGTATGGAAAATGCCATGCGTAATGCCGCTGTAAACCCTCAGGAAGTCGATTATATCAATGCACATGGGACTTCTACACCTCTTGGGGATGTAGCAGAAACCATGGCATTGAAAAGGGCAATGGGTGGCCATGCCAATGCTGTCGCAATCAGTTCTACCAAATCGATGACGGGACATCTGCTGGGTGCAGCTGGAGCAATTGAGGCTGTCTACACTACATTGGCGCTGAAGCACCAGGTTGCACCACCTACGATTAATCTTGATGATCCCGATCCTGAATGTGATCTGGATTATGTGCCTGCTACTGCGCGGGAAATGAAAATTGATGTCGCAATGTCGAATTCCTTTGGATTTGGCGGCACCAACGGCACCCTGATTATTAAACGCATGTCCTGATCCTGGCATTACCCTCTTGGCATCAACCAGTCTGGTACGACAACTAAATAACTGCCCTGACCTGTTTGATCTGGCAGAGCACAGTCCTGAACGATACCCGTTTCTGCTGGAGAATTCTGGCGTGACTACTAAACTGGGCCGCTATGACATTTTATTTGCCTTCCCGGGCGCACGATTATCGGCTCTGCCTGATGGTAGTTTATGGTATAACGGCAGCAATCTGGGTGAAAAATCATTTCTCAGGCAACTGGATGCAATTTTTGAATATCAGGAAAATAAATCAGCTTTAGTCTGTGAGTCCGGCCTGCCATTTTGTGGAGGCTGGTTCATCTATTTAGGCTATGAGCTGGCAGCAGAAATTGAGCCGGTACTCGCATCCTCCCAGCATCTGCCTGCACTGCCTCGAGCAACAATGACCGAAATACCTGCAGGGATAGTTCGTGATAAGCAGACAGGGAAAGATTTTATTTTTGCCAGCGGTAATGATGCAGAATCAATGCTTGAAGCTATTGCCCGGGATATACAGGCCCTGACGCGCTCTATAGAATTCAGACAACAAAAAAATGGCTCTACAAAATGTGATATACAGCAGGAAGAGGGCGATTCCTATTTAGCGGGTGTCGATCAGATAAAAAGATACATCCGTGAGGGTGATGTATTTCAGGTGAATCTCTCGCGTCGCTGGCAAGCTGATTGTAGTGATAAGATTACTACTTATGAAGCCTGGCGCAGGCTGCGAGCAGCTAACCCTGCACCCTTTGCAGCCTGGGCAAGAATTGATGATGCTACAACACTGCTGTCATCATCACCGGAACGTTTGATCGAACACCGGCAGGGGATCGTCCACACACGGCCAATAGCAGGCACCTATCCACGCAGTGAAGATGTTCAACAGGACAGGGAATTATCAGCAGAACTCTTGATGCACCCGAAAGAGCAGGCTGAACACATTATGCTGGTAGACCTTGAACGCAATGATCTTGGTCGAATCTGTCAACCCGGATCCATAGTGGTTGATGATCTGATGGTGCTGGAAAGCTATGCACACGTTCATCACATCGTCTCATCTGTCAGGGGCAAGCTGAAAAAAGGAATTTCACCGGGTGACATTATCCGTGCTGTTTTCCCCGGCGGCACCATCACGGGTTGTCCTAAGGTCCGCTGCATGGAGATTATTGCGGAGCTGGAAAAGGAAGCACGCGATGCTTACACTGGCTCAGTTGGCTACCTGTGCTACAACGGGGATATGGATTTGAATATTCTTATAAGAACCATCACTCACCAGAAAAATTCCTTCAGCTTTCGTGCTGGCGCAGGAATCGTCGCTGATTCCAGTCCAGTGAAGGAATTGAACGAAACCCGTTCCAAGGCCAGGGGGCTGATTAAAATATTCGAGTGATGAACAAACTGCACTGGTACGGTGTGGGAGTGTCACTTTTCGCACTAAACAATGCTCCTGCAGCATTTGTAAGAACCTCTCATAGACTCACTGAAATAAATCGTTTACTCTTTCTGCGCACTACCGAAAGAGAAAAATCCCATCCTGAGAAGTTATTGCTGTCAGGATGGACATAACAAGCCTGCAAACAGGCAAAATCCAGGAGAAATAGAATGAAACTCATAAAAAAAACACTAACAGCCATTGCAGTCACCAGTATGCTGGTAATACCAATGGGAACCGCGCAGGCCGCAGACGTGAAACTCAAGGCCTCACATCAATGGCCAGGTGGCAAAGGTGATATCCGCGATGAAATGGTGCAGATAATAGCGCGCGATGTAAAGGCGGCAGATGTTGGCGTTGAAATTAAGGTCTATCCCGGCAAGTCTCTGTTCAAACCAAAGGAACAATGGGGTGCCATGACCAAGGGCAAGCTGGATATTACCGCTTTCCCACTGGCCTATGCCGGAGGCAGGCATCCGGAGTTTAACCTGACATTAATGCCGGGCCTGGTAAAAAACCACGGCCACGCCAAACGCCTGAACCAATCTCCATTTATGGAACGCATTAAAGCAATTATGGATGAAGCAGGTGTTATGGTTCTTGCCGATACCTGGTTGTCCGGCGGTTTTGTCTCGAATAAAAAATGTGTTCTTGTACCTGATGATGTAAAGGGCCAGAAATTCCGTGCCGCTGGCAAGGCCTTCAACCAGATGCTGGAGGCAGCAGGTGCTTCAATTGCTTCCATGCCATCATCTGAAATCTATTCGGGTCTGCAGACAGGCGTACTCGATGGCGCCAACACCTCAGCTTCTTCGCTGGTGTCTTATCGAATCTATGAGCAGGTAAGCTGTCTGACAGCTCCAGGTAAGAACGCGCTTTGGGTCATGTACGAACCTATTTTGATGGCAAAAAAGAGCTTTGAAAAACTTAACCCGGCACAGCAGGAAGCGTTGATAAAAGCTGCAGCAAAGGCTGAAGAGTTCGCTTTTCAGGCATCGGTAGAAGCAGACCAGAAGCTGGTCGATACCTATAAAAAAGCGGGTGTAAAGGTGGTCGAGATGACAGCTGAGCAGGCTGCAATGTGGCGCAAGATTGCCGATGAATCCAGTTATAAGTCCTTCATTGAGAGTGTCAATGGTGGGAAAGAACTGCTGGATATGGCGCTTAGCGTGGAGTAATTAACAAATATCGTAGGTTGGGTTGAGTGTAACGAAGCCCAACAATGCCGTTTATATTACGTGTATAACGTTGGGCTTCGCAAGCTCAACCCAACCTACAATTATTTCGATAATCTCTTTTTTCACAGCCAGAGCCACTGCGTTATGAATACCTTTATCCGATTGACCAGCGGGCTCTCGCGAATCCTTGGCGTTCTTGCCGCCGTGCTGCTGATTATTGGCGTCCTTGTTGTTTGCCAGATGGTATTTTTACGCTATGGCCTGA
>JAUWVE010000192.1 GCA_030617565.1 Gammaproteobacteria bacterium
ATGCCTGACAAAACAGCTGAATGGAACCGTGGCGCCTACCTGGTAGAAGCTATGGGTCATTGCGCCGAATGCCATACCCCACGAAAAGGCCTCGGCGTACTGGATAAGAGCAAGGCCTTCGCCGGCGAACAGAAAATGACCGGTGTCGGCACTGTGCCCAATATCACCCCGGACAAAAAGACCGGCATTGGCCGCTGGAGTGTCGATGACCTGGTCTATTACTTCGAAACCGGCACCACCCTTGATGGTGATTCCAGTGGAGGAAAAATGGCCAGCATTATTGATAACAGCTTAAGCCTGCTGCCTGAGGGGGATCGCAAAGCCATTGCGGTTTACCTGCTGTCGCTAAAGCCGATAGCAAACACAATAATAAAGAAAAATAAGAAAAGAGAAAAGGAAGAGTTTGAGTGAAAGAAGTTTCAAGTTTCAAGTTTCAAGACAAAAAAACCTAAAACATTTTTACACTGCAAGATACCCTTTAGTCTTTAGTCTTTAGTCTTGAAACTTGAAACTTCATTCAACCCAAAAACCCTCAATCTCCAGCAGCAAATCATCCCGGCAAATATCCGCATGAAGAACTGCCACATGCACTTTATTTCCGGCACGCTTTCTGAGATGGGAAATGACAGCTTCAAGGTCCTCCTGCTGACGCAGATAGAGCTTGATGCCGGTCAGATCGGAAACATCCTGGATACCGATATCTGCCTGCTTATTAGCTTCAGTGATAAGAATGTCCATATTGTTCAGGCATTCATCGAGTTGTTCCAGCAGCTTGTATTTGTGCCGGGTCTCGTGACCGAGGATGCTGGCAGTGCCAGAGATATAAAGGTGTTTTGATTTCCCCCATTGCTTGACCATGGCACGCGAAAAAGCAGGGCTTTTCGGCGCATAACGGGCAGGGTAGTCAAAGGCGCTGACTTGCAGCGGGTTTTCAATCTGTAAGCCGTCCTCGCGCGCAGCAATAAAGTAGACCAGTACATTGTCATCATGTGTGCCGACAGCCGTAGCGGCGGGCAGGTGTGATTCAAATCCGCTTGAGGTATCGATGGCCTGATGGCGACCTACACAGAATGACTGATAACGCTCCATGCCATCATCATACCGGTTGATCGAGGAGAGGTAATTCCACACCCGTATCATCTGTGGATAGCCGAACTCCTGCTGCAGTCGGTTTATCTGCTGGTAAATACTTTGCGTGATGGACTCGATAGAGTCATTATCATTGGCGACCAGTACCTGGCCAAAGATCAGTGTCGAAGTCCTGCGGTAATGGACATCACCCAGCATACCACTTTCGGGCAGCTCATCCGTACGCCACACCTCCAGTAGATCACCTCCAGCTAGCGCCGGTGTGCCAATAATGATCCGTTTGTCATCAGGGAGCTGTGATTGATCAGCAAAATCGATGATAGCCAGAGTATAGGGGTCACTCAACGCATCAGACAGCGTCTCACGTTGCTGATACTGAATGTCGAGCAGGGAGTTGTTTCGGGAAATCGTATTCACTTAACCCGCAATTTTCGCATCTAACAGTGTGAAAAGCACCTGTTTTCAATTTCAGACAGAAGTACCGGCAAAAAACATCTTTTGTGGGAGGCCCGCCCCGCGGCGAATTGTTTTGGGCCTTGCAGGGGTTTTTCGCCGCGAGGGCGCACCTCCCACAACAGCCTCAAACAGTTTCCTCTTTCCTCTTTCCTCTTGAAACTTGAAGCTTGAAACTTAACCCCCTAACCAAAAAAAAACCGGCCATAAGCCGGTTTTTTGTTTCTTACACCCGTGCCTTATTTAGCCAGTGTAGACAACTGATCTTCAATAGCAGGTGGTGCATCCATGATCTCCATGAATGAACCTTTGCCCATCATGGAAAGGTCAGGGAAGGACAGGGCAATGCGGAATTTTCCAGACAATGCATAGACCTTATCCCCAGAGACAAGAATTTCGTAGGGCAGGTGGGCGGTATGACGGGTTCCTGAAATATCGATCTTGCCCATAATGCTTTTATCAGCCGCAGCGCCTTCTGTCATTGTGACACCTATTACAGTCTCATCTTTTCCGGGAATCTTAACTTCGTAGATCTTTTTGATTCCGCTTTTTCCTGCGTCCAGGTTGCTGTTGACCTTTGCCAGTATGGCTGCATGAGAGTCAGCACTGCCCAGTTTATGAGGGTCATCAAAATAAGGCATAAATGGCGCGTAGTGATATTTACCCAGCTTTTTTACAGTCAGCCCTTCTTTCGAGCCAAAAGGTTTTGCATCACCTAGTGCTGCAGTCAGTTTCGCTGCAACAGCGGACTGGTCATCTGCCAGGCGGAAGGCCTTTGCCCAGTAAACAGGGTTGCTGTAAACGACTTCAATATTTTCACCATTTTTGGTAACCGAAACCCGGACAACTGCACCATAGCCGCCGAATTCAGACTTGGCTGCTGAGGCCTTCAGCTCATCACTGCTTACGACGATGACCTGGGCATTTTCATAGGGTGAGTATTCGCCGACTACATCGAAGCCACCAGACTGCAGCTTATTTTTCGTTGACTCAACAGCGGCGTTAACGTCTGCGGCATCGCTGGTAACCAGCATATAAGGTTTAAGATTCTCGGCCGACCAGGCGTTGAAAGAGAAGAGAAAGAACAGGGCAACAAGAATGCCTGTACGTTGCAGGATAGTATTTTTCATGTAAGGGCTCCAATACAGAAAATAAGGGGGATCTCGGGAGCG
>JAUWVE010000061.1 GCA_030617565.1 Gammaproteobacteria bacterium
GACAACACTGAATACCCTCGATGACAGGCAATTGTCTGCCGGCCTGGCAGAAGTTATAAAATATGGTTTGATCAGGGATCTGGAGTTCTTCAGCTGGCTGGAGAAAAATATTGATCGTTTGTGCCAAAGAGACCCGGATGCACTTGCAGAGGCCATACGACGGTCATGCAGCTGCAAGGCGGAAATTGTTGCAGAAGATGAACTGGAAGGAGGCATCCGGGCACTACTCAATCTGGGCCACACCTTTGGCCATGCGATAGAAGCAGGCATGGGCTATGGAAACTGGCTGCATGGAGAAGCTGTCGCCACCGGGATGTTAATGGCGGCAGATCTGTCGTGCCGTTCAGGCTGGATCAGCAGGGCGGATGTGACGAGGGTTGCAGAACTGCTTAAGCGTGCTGGCTTGCCAGTAATTCCTCCCGCCGAGCTTGATGTTGAGCGCTATCTTAAGCTGATGATGGTGGACAAAAAGGTTCATAAGGGGCACATTCGCCTGGTGCTGCTGAAGAGCATTGGCAATGCCTTTGTCAGTGATGACTATGACCCTGAGCTGTTAAGAGAAACACTGGCAAGCCGTTCACTTTTCTGAGGGACTGATTAGATGCAAAAGCTGGCGCCCTATAGTGCATATTCTGAACACAGCAGAGGCCGGCAGTACGCAGAGGATTCTCCCTCGTACCGTTCTGAATATCAGCGTGACCGGGATCGTATTGTTCACTCCGTAGCCTTCCGGCGCCTGGAGTACAAAACCCAGGTCTTCGTTAATCATGAAGGTGATCTATTTCGTACCCGCCTGACGCATTCCATTGAAGTCGCCCAGATCGCAAGATCAATAGCGCGTGAACTGGATTTAAATGAAGATCTGACAGAAGCTATTTCCCTGGCACATGACCTGGGCCACACACCTTTTGGGCACAGCGGGCAGGACACATTAAATGCCTGCATGAAGGATTATGGCGGCTTTGAGCATAACCTGCAGTCATTGCGTGTCGTCGATGTACTGGAGCAGCGATATGCTGATTTTCCGGGTGTTAACCTTACTTTTGAGACCCGTGAAGGCATACTCAAACACTGCTCCAGGAAAAATGCCGCTGAACTCGGTGAAGTGGGACAGCGTTTTATAGAAGGCAGGCAACCGGGTCTTGAAGCACAGCTTGCCAATCTTGCTGACAGTATTGCCTATAATAATCATGATGTAGATGACGGCCTGCGTGGTGGCCTGATTACTGTCGAGCAGCTGCGTGAGAGTCGATTATTTGCCATACAGTGCCAGACTGTAAGCAAAATGTATCCACAACTGGATGGCCGCCGAATAATCAATGAGACTGTACGTCGCATGATCAATTACCTGGTTGTAGATCTGATTGAAACCTCCAGGGACCGCCTGCGTGACTCGGGTGTTAGAAGTATCGATGATGTAAGGAATTACCCTGAACCGATATTGATGCACAGTGATGCGGTGGCAAAAGAGTCACTGGAGTTGAAGCAGTTTCTTCGTCGAAATCTTTATGAACATTATCGTGTACTGCGTATGAGTAAAAAGGCCGGGCGTGTGATCAGCAAGATGTTTCAGGCCTTTATGGAAGATTATCGAATATTGCCAACCCAATATCATGTACTGTCTGTTGAATTGTCTGATAATTCAGAAAACGGGCTGGCCAGGATCGTTGCAGACTATATTGCCGGTATGACAGATCGCTTTGCCATAAATGAATATCGCCGCCTGTTTGAGCCTGGCGAATTGACCTGATGCCCATACGAATGTCGTCTAAACAACATTCGAATGAGTGACAGCGGAAAAATGAAAGAAATGCATTTTGATGTTATCGTAATCGGCAGTGGACCGGGTGGAGAAGGTGCTGCGATGAAGCTGGCCAAAAGTGGCTGCCGGACAGCTCTGATCGAAAGAGATGAAAGGATGGGTGGCAGCAGCACCCATTGCGGGACCATTCCCAGCAAGGTATTGCGTCACGCTATACAGCTGCTGGCGGACTACCGCAAAAACCCATTATTCAAAGGCATTACTGAACACATCATGCCTGACTATACTGCCTTGCTGCACAATGTGGAGAGGGTCGTCGAGCAACAGGTGCTGCAGCTTAATCGCTACTGCGAGAGAAATCATATAAGGGTGTATCACGGGCATGCGAATTTTATTGATGCACACCAGATAAAGATAAGCAGCCGTACGCAGGATGAATATAGGCTAACAGCTGATGCTTTCGTTATCGCTACCGGTTCGCGTCCCTATCATCCGCAGGATATTGATTTTAATCACCCGCGTATTCATGATAGCACCAGTATATTGCAGCTTGCGCATGCGCCGGACTCTCTAAGTATCTATGGCGCAGGTGTCATTGGCTGTGAATACGCCTCTATCTTCTGTAATCTCGATGTGAAGGTAAACCTGGTCAATACGCGGGACAGGCTTTTATCATTTCTTGACGACGAAATTACCGATGCTCTGAGCTATCATTTGCGTGATCAGGGCACGGTGATTCGAAATAATGAGGAATATGTAAGGGTAGAAGCTCGTAATGATGCTGTTATTCTGCATTGTCGATCAGGAAAAAAAATAAAAACGGATATGCTGCTATGGGCAAACGGCCGCACGGGTAACAGTGATAATATGGGACTGAAAAGCCTTGGTATAGAGATCGATAGCCGTGGTTGTATTGAAGTTGATGTGAATTATCAGACTAAATGCGGGCATATTTATGCCATTGGCGATGTAATTGGTGCGCCCGGCCTTGCCAGTGCCAGTTACGATCAAGGGAGATATGTTGCTGCGAAGATCGCTGATCCACAGGTTGACTGGCAGCTGGACAGGGAATTTCCAACAGGTATCTACACCAGTCCTGAGATAAGCTCGTTGGGAAAAACTGAGCAAGAATTGACGGCAGAGAATATTCCCTACGAAGTAGGCCAGGCGAATTTCAGTTCTATCGCCAGGGCCCAGATAGCCGGGCATACGGTCGGTATGCTAAAGCTGCTATTTCACCGTGGTACACTGGAGATGCTTGGCATACATTGTTTTGGCGAGCGTGCATCAGAGATAATACATATCGGCCAGGCGGTGATGACGCGCCCTGGAAAAGGTAACACGATTCGCTATTTTACCGAAACGACTTTTAATTACCCGACCATGGCAGAGGCCTACCGCGTTGCCGCACTGAATGGTTTGAACCGAAACTTCTGAGAAAAAACCGGAGAAGAATAATGAGTGGAGAGTGGATATTTTTAGGAATTATTGTCGCAGTACTCTTTTATGGTGTTGCGCTTTATAACAAACTGGTTGGGCTGCGCAATGGCGTAAAAAATAGCTTTGCTCAGATTGATGTGCAATTGACGCGTCGTTACGACCTGATTCCCGCGCTGATTGAATCGGTCAAGGGTTATATGAAGCACGAGCGCGAAACGCTGGAGGGCGTAATCAAGGCAAGAAACGCTGCTGTGAATGGTTTACAAGCGGCGGCGGCGGATCCGGTAAATGCACAGGCCATCACTGAATTATCGGGTGCGGATAATGCATTGAGCGGCATGTTGGGTCGTTTGTTCGCACTGTCAGAGTCCTACCCCGATCTCAAGGCCAGTGAAAATATGCGTGATTTTCAGGAACAGATGACGACAACGGAAAATAAGGTTTCATTTGCCAGGCAGGCCTTTAATGATGCTGTGATGAGTTATAACAATGGCATAGAAATGTTTCCCGGATCATTGATTGCGGGCTGGTTTAAGTTTATGCCGAGTGCCTTTCTGGAAATCGAATCAGAAACAAAACGTGAAATGCCAGAAGTTAAGTTCTAACTTTCCTGCTGTATCGGATATATGAATTTCTTTCAGGAACAGGAAAAGGCACGGGTAAAAACCCGTAGACTAATTTTTGCCTACATTCTGGCAGTGATGGTAATCGTTGTTGCACTTGATGCAATGTTCCTGCTGGTCAAGCATTTAGCCACAGCTGAAGTCTCACAATCACTGACTGGACCCTTCAGCATAAAATCCTTGATAGAAGCTGATACAAATTCCCTGCTGCTGTTTTCAATCGGCATTCTCGCATTTATTGGCCTTGCCAGCCTGTACCGGGTGATGAGCTTACGAGGTGGTGGCAGCAAGGTGGCTACATCGCTGGGGGGCACACGAGTAGACGGCAGCCATCCGGACCGGAAGGTGAGAAGGCTGGTAAATATAGTAGAAGAAATGGCAATCGCTTCAGGTCTGCCGGTGCCACAGGTATATGTACTGGAGCAGGAGTCAGGTATCAATGCCTTCGCTGCCGGCCACCAGCCGGAGGATGCAGCGGTGGCGGTTACGCGCGGCGCACTGGAAATCTTTAACCGTGACGAATTACAGGGTGTGCTCGGGCATGAGTTTAGCCATATCCTGAATGGCGATATGCGAATGAACATGCGACTGCTCGGGCCTTTATTCGGAATTATGCTGATTGGCACGATGGGCGGCTTACTGTTGCGCAGTGCCGCCTATAGAGGTGGCCGTTCCAGCAGGGAATCATCCGGTGGCGTACTGGTGGTGCTTCTGCTTGGGGCTGGTCTGACCGTCATCGGTTCTATAGGGCAACTGACAGGCAGAATGATCAAGGCAGCAATCTCGCGCCAACGGGAATATCTTGCCGACGCCTCGGCAGTACAGTTCACCCGGCATAAGGAGGGCATAGGCGGCGCGTTAAAAAAAATTGCCGCCTGGGCACATGGCTCGACACTGATGGATGCTGGTGCAGAAGAAGTCAGCCATATGCTTTTTGCTAACGGTCTGAGGAAGCAAATCAGTGGTTTGTTTGCCACCCACCCGCCGATACAGGAGCGTATACAGCGTATAGGGATGCGTTTCAGTAATCAGGAACTGGCCACACTCGCTGCAAAAATGCAAAACATTGATATCAACGCTTCCGCACAGGCAACTACCGCAGGGACACGAGCGGGCTTCACTGCCGAAGCCGCTTCCGGGTTTGCGGAGAGTGTTGCTGCAGGGTTTGATGATGAATCTCTTCAGCCAGCACGAACTGTGATCAAGGAAGTGCCGGACAGAATACGTAATGAGGTGGAATCAATAAATGGGGTGCGTGAGGTGTTGCTTGCCCTGTTGCTGAGTGAAGACTATGAAGTAAAAGACCGGCAGATGGAGACCATTCGTGCTGCAGGTATAGACCTGGACTGGCAACGTATTATTGCTGTCAGGCAACAGCTGGATGGTTTATCAGAAGGACTGCGACTGCCCATACTGGATCTGGGTTTTCCGGCAGTACGTCAACTGACATGGCAGCAACGGATGAATTTTTACAGCCTGGTAGAAAGATTGATTCCACTTGATGGCGAAGTCAGTAGTTTTGAGTATATGCTGTCGCGATTACTGCTGCAGATGCTGGAAGAAAACCGCCGACCGGACCCCCATAGCGGCACAAAAAAGGTCAAGCTTGTTCACCTCCAGTATCATCTGCGCACACTGTTTTCTGTGGTGGCAATCTTTGGTCATGATAGTGAGAAGCAGGCTATTCATGCCTACAATGCCGGAATGAATAGCCTGTTTGCGCAGCAGTGGCCAGAATATTATATGCCCGCAGACTGGCCTGTACATTTTGATGCTGCGCTGGAAGCCATAGATCGGGTACGACCTCTTATAAAGGAAGAAATCATCAAAGCCCTGCTCATCACGATCGGCTTTGATCATAATTATCGGATCGAAGAATATGAAATGTTGAGAGTTATTTCAGCATTGCTGCATAGTCCGATGCCGCTAATCCCTGATGGATTTGGTTCCTGATAAAATGGTTTCTAAAAACACATTTTGGGCACTGAATGCCTGAATCTGGTAGGATACCGGCTCAGAAATCAGACCAGATGAAGAGTACATGAGATTAATTAAGGCTATTGCTACACCGGCATCACTTTCAAGCTTGCTGGCGCTGATCATTTTCAGTGGTACGGCGGCAATAGCAGGAGAGGCCGGGAAGGAAGAGGTGCGTGTTTTCAGTTCCGAAGATATCGATCCTGCATTGATAGAAGAAAGTTTAGAGCCGGAGATTAATATTCAGCAGTTCGATAATCGTGATGTGCAGGAATACAGCATCAATGATCACGTCTATATGATAAAGATT
Organism: Gammaproteobacteria bacterium; assembly: GCA_030617565.1. GTDB lineage: Bacteria > Pseudomonadota > Gammaproteobacteria > BMS3Bbin11 > BMS3Bbin11 > BMS3Bbin11. The sequence goes on from JAUWVE010000061.1 coordinate 6,113, forward strand.
ACCCCGAAGCACGGTTCCCCCTATTATCTTGTCGATCCAACCGGTACCGGTGAAATGGAATACAAGCGGGATACTGTCGGCCTTGAAGTTAACCCACCGCAGTGGACACTGTTTCGATGGTAGTCTCCTGTCCCGTGACAACAGTACCTAACCCAACATGAGTAGATCATCGTGATGACATTAAACAAACTACCCCTCATCGCATTATTGCTAACAGGCTTGACGATGCACGTCGGTGCTTCGGCAAGCAGCCTGGAGTCTGTGAAAAAACATGGCGCTGTTCGTTGTGGTGTCAATGAGAACCTGCCTGGTTTCGCGGTAAAAAATAGTAAGGGAGTATGGTCAGGGCTGGATGTAGATATATGCCGCGCGGTAGCAGCAGCTGTATTCGCTGATGCATCAAAGGTTAAATATATTCCCGTCTCGGCAACAGATCGATTCAAGTCGCTGTCCTCAGGAAAGTTCGATATTCTGTCAAGAAATACGACGTGGAACCTGTCACGTGATACCGGAATGAAAATCACGTTCACCGGCGTTAATTACTATGATGGCCAGGGCTTTATGGTGCTTGTTGAATCCGGCATACGCAGTGCCCTGGAGCTGAACGGCTCAACCATTTGTGCAGAAAAAGCAACAACACATATCGCTAATCTCAAAGACTATTTCCTGCTGAACCGAATGAAGTATCAGCTCAAGGCATTTGACACAGCACAGGCATCCTTACAGGCGTTTGAACAGGGGCAGTGTGATGTCATTACCTCAGACCAGTCATCATTATACGCACTGCGGACAGAATTAAAGAATCCCCAGGCAGCAAAGGTTCTTGCAGAAATAATTTCCAAAGAGCCCTTAGGCCCTGCTGTCGCCGTTGGTAATTCTAACTGGGCAAAAATCGTCCGCTGGAGCCTGTTTGTAATGCTGGATGCTGAAGAAGCCGGCATCTCTGCAAGTAATGTGGACCAGGTTAAAAAAGTGTCGCGTGTCCCTGCAGTCCGCCGCTTGCTTGGGCTGGAAGAAAACTCAGGCAGTAATCTTGGTTTGAGCAAAGACTGGTCATACAACATCATCAAACAGGTAGGCAATTATGCTGATTCCTTCGATCGCAATGTGGGGAAGGGGTCGCCGCTTAAGGTTAAGCGTGGCTTGAATGCCCTGTGGCGTGATGGCGGGCTGCATTATGCGCCGCCGATTGATTAGGTTTTGTGCTGGCGCACGGCTGAGGATTTCGCCCCTCGCTGGCTTATAGCTTTCTATTTATTCTATTTCTTGAATTGATATGAGTTTTTCGTCCTTCATGGACGAGTTACTTTTCTTTACTTGTCTAAAGAAAAGTAACCAAAAGAAACGACACCCGCATGCTCGCCCTTCGGGTTCCCTGCGATGCTCAGATAAGCTGGCGGGGTGTGAACTCGCTGCGCTCAAACATGCACACCCCGAAACCCCAGCTCATCCTACGCTTCTCAGCAAGCCTGAACGGGATTGGAAGGTCAAAACCGAACGTCAAAACCAGAAAGTACCCTATTGCCTGTTGTAGGAGTGCCGCTCGGCGCGATTCTATTTCGTAGATACGTAGCTGATGCCATCGTTACGAGCTGCGCTGCTACACCATTCCGGTTTTGATATTGGTCTTAGCCTTTGATCTCCCATCCCCTTTTGGGTTGTCGAGCACTGGAAGGCTGGGCCGGAATAGTGCGGTGCTTGTTTGAGCGCAGCGAGTTCGCCGCGCCCGGTCCAGACTGAAGCGCGCAGAGCAGCCGAAGGCCAACACGATGGGGCGGGTTTCTTTGGTTACTTTCTTTATCCGTATAAAGAAAGTCACTCGTCCATGAAGGACGAAAAACTCATATCAATTCAAGAAACCGAATAAAATGTAAGCCACAAAACCAGAAATGGCAAACTACTCAACCGAGTAAAACTAAATCAGCCAGCCGTACACGCCATATCCTGTCCGCAGCAAAGCGGTGACTTGATCTTGCCATGTCCATTCGGACATTCCGAAACCTGTACTTCAGTCCCGTCATCGAGTTTCAGCATAGCATTGACCAGCGGTGCATCACATTCACCGCAGGTGGCATTGACGCTCATACCGCATATTTCACATTTATAAGTAGCCATAATTCTATCCTTTTGTATTATATGTTTGAATGCAGTTTATCAATATATCAACGACTATGATTACTGTCTATTTCCATCACCCGCCATTTTGTAGGTATTAAGTATTACGTATTATGTTTTACGTCACTACTGTCTCATAAATTTAGCCCGTATGCCTGTTAAGATGTTGCTGGCAGAAGCAAAAGAGATTAAAGGAATTATTGAGACATGAACTTGTATGTGCCTTGTCGAAGCCATCCCTTCTCCCTGGAGGGAGAAGGCCAGGATGAGGGGGCTGATAAATCAACCCCTTACCTGCCCGGTCACCCTCACCCT
>JAUWVE010000013.1 GCA_030617565.1 Gammaproteobacteria bacterium
GCTGTTTCCATAGATTATGCGGTGATGGAGAAAACTGATAAAGCCGTTATGGCGCCTCTGGACGTGGGCTGGAACGATGTAGGCTCCTGGTCAGCATTGCATCAGGAACTGGAACAGGATGAGCATGGCAATGCCAGTAAAGGCGATGTGCTGCTGCAGGATACACGCGACTGCCTGCTGTATGCCCATGATCGTTTGCTTGTCACTTATGGCTTGCAAGATGTTGTCATTGTCGAGACCTCTGACGCAGTACTGGTCGCTGATCGTAGCCAAAGTCATGAGATAGGAGTGCTGGCAAAAGAACTTCAGAACAATGGCCGTAGTGAGGCCAGTTTGCATCGCTGTGCATTTCGACCCTGGGGTAGCTATACTGTATTAGAAAAAAGTTCAGGTCATCAGGTTAAACGACTGACACTGAAGCCGGGTGCAGTATTGTCATTACAGCGGCATAAATATCGGGCGGAGCACTGGGTGGTAGTAAAAGGGCAGGCAAGCATCGTACACGGAGAAGATGAAATGCTTCTCAATGAGAATGAATCCACCTACATTCCAGCGGGTATGATTCACCAACTGGCTAACCATACTGAAAATATACTGGAAGTTATCGAGGTGCAAACCGGCTCCTATCTGGAAGAGGATGATATCGAACGTCTGGATGATCCTTATCATCGCAGTGGAACTTCAGGCTAAACGACTTCACTGTTATGTCTGATTTTTATCAAGAAATTCTTCAGGTCAGAGCTGGTGCAGAGCTGATCCATGATGAAGCAACTATGATGAACAGTTATCAGCAACTTGCTGAGAATATTTCTGAAAATCTGGCAGACAGCAATCCATTGCTATTACCTGTCATGATGGGAGGATTATATCTCGCTGGGCAGCTCATCCCTCGTCTGGATTTTCCTTTAGAACTAGACTATCTCCATGCAACTCGCTACCGCGATAAATTGCAGGGTAATGAATTAAACTGGCCGGTTCCTCCATCCACTAAAGTGGCAGATAGAACGGTACTGATCATCGATGATATTCTTGATCAGGGAATAACGTTGGCCGGAATTATCGATAAGCTGCAAAAGGCCGGTGCGGCCGAGGTGCAGAGCGTCGTCCTGACAACCAAGAAATGCCCAAGGGTTCTGGATGTTGGTGTAACATACAGTGGCGTGGATGTGCCGGATATATATGTCTTCGGTTGTGGCATGGACTACCGGGGTTACTGGCGAAATCTCCCCCAAATATACGCCGTAGCAGATTCCTGATATGGATCAGACTGAATGCTATGGAATAGAGGTGCCCACACGAGAAACCGGGAGCAGAAAATGCTGACAGCAATCATAGGCGGCAGTGGTCTTGCTAATCTTGATGGTTTGACTATCACTCACCGTGAAGTGACGCGAACGGAATTTGGTGAAGCATCCGGTGCCCTGACCTTCGGTGCCATGGGCGGTAAGGATGTCGTATTTTTAAACCGGCATGGGCCGGGGCATACCATCCCACCGCATCGCGTGAACTACCGGGCTAACATATTTGCCCTGAAACAGGTTGGGGTAAAGCAAATTATTGCTATCAATGCAGTCGGTGGTATTGATAGCAATCTTGAGCCTGTTGGCCTGGTAATTCCTGATCAGATAATTGACTACACCTACGGCCGTAAGCAGACCTATTTTGGCAGTGAGAATGGCCCGGTCAAACACGTCGATTTCACCCACCCCTATACAGAAAGACTACGAAAAATCATTATTGATACGGCCAACAGTAATAAGATCCCTGTTACACCTGGCGGTACCTATGCCGCCACCCAGGGCCCACGCTTTGAAACAGCTGCCGAAATTGATCGCATGGAACGGGATGGAGCAAGCATCGTCGGTATGACAGGCATGCCAGAAGCAGCGCTGGCCAGAGAACTGGATCTGGACTATGCGGCGATAGCTGTGGTTTCCAATCCGGCGGCAGGTCGTTCGGGATCAGAAATCAGTGTCGAAGAGATTATGATTAAGTTGCAGCTGGGTATGGATAAAACCCGTGTCTTGCTTGAGCTGGTGATTCCCAGACTGTAGATCCGGGACTAAGGGCTAAGGACCAAACATTGACAGAAGGACAATTTTGGATTTCCTTTGTCTTTGGTCCTTAGTCACGGGTCTTATTACTCAACCGACATCTCCACCGGGGTCACCTTCAGAACCATCCCTATCTTCGGGTGATCGTAGTAATTCAGTTCACCACTCTTCATTCGCCGTTTTTCATAAATCCGGTAGCTCACCGGACCGCTAGCAGGATCTTCATCAAGAATGGAAGGGCGGTAAACAGGTGTGTAGCGAATATCGGCTTCCAGTGTGTACTGTCCGGTAAGGTAAAAATTAATAAAGCCGTCAAGGACAGGTTGTGATGAGGCCAGGCGGTCGTCATTTAAGCCTGGTTTTATGTTTGTATTGCTGACCTTCAAGTCATCTGCAAGGTCTCTCCTGTTAGTGATGCGGGCAATCACGGTATTTGCAGGATTGAGAACAGTTTGCACCCAGTGCGTCGCAAGTATTATATTCCTGCGAGGGTTTTTTCTTATACGGCTTACGTAGGAAGAAAAATCACTTTCCTTTATTTCAACGGGTTCTTCTTTATACTCCTCCATGATTTGAGCTGGCAGCCTTGCCCTCGCCAGTTTTCTCGTATTCAGAGGCGGATTAGTGGTTGTCCATTTCTCATCTACTCCGCGGTCCGGCATGCTGAATACCACGAGTTCGATGAGATAGCTGCGGGCGGCCTGGGCCGGGGTTGATAATGAAATGAAGGGGACTGCAATTAGCAGACTCAACATTAAACGTGTATAAATTCTCATTATTTCTTTAGGGCACCTCTAGCATTGCCTGGTCAGTGTAATGTGCGAATGATAACGGGTATTATATCCGGTCTAAAGCTTTCAACAGATTATATAGGCAAAAAACATGGCAGTACGTGAAATTTTACAAATGGGTAATTCTCTGTTGTATCAGCGATCAGAGGAAATCACAGATTTTGCTGTTGGCGAGTTGCAAGTTTTGATTAAAGATATGTTTGACACCATGGCTGACAGTGATGGCGCGGGTCTTGCCGCACCACAAATCGGGGTACTACAACGACTGGTTATTTTCTCGGTGGAAGCCAACCCGCGCTATCCAGATGCAGAAACCGTTCCGCGCACAATACTGATAAACCCTGAAATTGAAGTGTTAGACGATGAAATAGAGGCCGGCTGGGAAGGATGTTTGAGTATTCCGGGTATGCGCGGCGTGGTGAGCCGTCCCTCACGTATTCGCTACAGCGGGTATAATGAAAAGGGTGAAAAATTCAGCCGGGAGGTCAGTGGTTTTCATGCCAGAGTCGTACAGCATGAGTGCGATCATCTTGACGGCGTGTTGTATCCAATGCGTATTCGGGACATACGTGAGTTTGGTTATGAAACGGCTTTGTTTCCGGATGAAGACTGATGAAAGCCTTTCGTTTTAAGTATTACGTATTATGATTTACGTAACACGTAACACGTAACACGTAATCCTCAGTCTTTTGTTTGTCCTTGTCCCAGTTCATTCATCAGCTCTCTCACTGCCTGTATGCGCTGCTCTTCAGCCGGTAACTCCATCATCAAATGCAATATCTGAGGCCCTTCCATGCGATAGCGTCCCTTTGCAGATTGCAGTAACTGTATAAGCGCCATAGGATCGATGTTTGGTTTTTCAGCAAACTTTATTCGACCACCTGATTCGCCTACGCGTATTTCTGTAATTCCCATTGCCATGGCCTGCAGTCTAAGTTCAGTGAGATTGATCAGAGCCCTGGCTTCTTCGGGCAGCAGTCCGAAGCGGTCGATCATTTCTATCTGCAGTTCATAGAGTTCTTCACTATTTTTCGCATTGGCGATACGTTTGTACATGATTAAGCGGGTGTGCACATCCGGCAGATAATCTTCAGGCAGGCGGGCGGGGATCTGTAGATCTATCTCAATGGCCGATGAGGAGTCGTTTTCTATATCTTCTGCCGATAGATCTTTGCCGGCTTTCAATGAGCGGATGGCACGATTCAGCAGATCTGTGTACATATTAAAGCCAACTTCGTCGATGACACCGCTCTGCGATTCACCCAGTAATTCACCGGTGCCGCGTATTTCCATATCGTGCATGGCGAGGGCAAAGCCCGCGCCGAGATCATCCAGCTGTTCCAGTGCGTCTAACCGGCGTGCGGCATCGGCAGTGATCATTTTCTTTGACTGTAGCATGACATAGCAGTAGGCCTGATGATGTGATCGTCCTACGCGACCTCTCAACTGGTGCAGTTGCGACAGGCCGAAGTGATCACCACGGTTGATGAAAATAGTGTTGGCGGAGGGGATGTCGATGCCGCTTTCGATGATGGTGCTGCAGAGTAATACATTGAACCGCTGGTGGTAGAAGTCCTGCATGATGTGTTCCAGTTCGCGTTCGGCCATTTGGCCGTGAGCCATGCGGATATGGGCTTCCGGGATGATTTCCTCCAGTTTAGCCTGCATGGCAGGCATGGTCCGGACCTCATTGTGGAGGAAATATATTTGCCCGCCGCGACGGATTTCGCGTAGAAAACCCTCGCGGATCTGCCCTTCGCTCCATTCCGCTACAAAGGTGCGGATGGTCAGTCGCTGTTGTGGTGGTGTGGCAATAATGGAGATTTCACGCAGTCCGGACAATGACAGGTTCAGCGTCCGGGGTATGGGGGTTGCGGTTAATGTCAGGATGTCGACCTGACTGCGCTTTTTCTTCAGTATTTCCTTGTGGCGGACACCGAAGCGCTGTTCTTCATCAAGAATCATCAGACCCAGTCTTTTAAAAGCTATATCTTTCTGCAATAGACGGTGGGTACCAATGACGATGTCCACTGAACCGTTTTTCATTCCCTCGATTACGGCGTCAGATTCTTTTTTTGTTCTGAAACGGGACAGCAGTTCCACCCTGACTGGCAGGTCGGCAAAGCGGTCGCGGAAATTTTCATAATGCTGTTGTGCCAACAAGGTGGTTGGTACTATCAACGCGACCTGGTGCTCACCGTGGACGGCGAAAAAGGACGCGCGCAGTGCCACTTCTGTCTTGCCGAAACCGACATCGCCACAGACCAGCCGGTCCATCGGCTTGCTGGACGTCATGTCCTGAATTACATCATCAATGGCCTTGTCCTGATCGGGTGTTTCCTCAAACGGAAAAGCGGCGGCGAAGTGATCATAGTGGAAATCCGCAGGAGGAAAGGCATGGCCTTCGCGTGCATCACGTAATGCCTGCACGGCAAGTAGTTCTACTGCGGCATCATAGGCTTTCTTCTGTGCCTTGCGGCGGGTTTTTTCCCATTCCTTGCCGCCGAGCTTGTGCAAGGGCGCTGAATCAGGACTGGCGGCAGTGAAACGTGACACCAGGTGTAATGACATCACCGGTACATAGAGCTTGTCGCCGTCACGGTATTCCAGCGTCAGGAATTCATTTTTCGAATTATTGATGTCCAGTGTCTGCAGGCCGATATAGCGGCCCACGCCCTGTGTTTCATGGATCACCGGGTCACCGATATTCAGGTCAGCCAGTGAGCGGATGACAGACTCCGGGTCACGCGCCGGTTTACTGCGGCGGCGACGCTGAAATACCTTGTCACCGTAGAGCTGGATTTCTGACAGAATGATTAGTCCGGGCTGTTCAAGTGACAGGCCCCGGTCCAGTCGCGCGGCACATAGAGCAAGTGTTTCATCACCGTGGAGAAATGCCTGTGCATCCTCGACTATGGCAGGGAAAACACCCTGTTCATTGAGTATGTTTTTTAGATTTTCGCGCCGTCCCGTGGTTTCACATGCCAGCATCACGCGTTTGCCGGTTGCTGCAAGAAAATCAAGCAGGCGCTGATAGGGCTGTTCGGCATGAATATCAACGTTGAATGTATCCGGTCGGCGGGTGGCAAAGCGCTGGCAGGCCTTCTCACCGTGTTCCGGTGCTGGTCCATATTCTATCAATGGCCAGTGCATAAGCTGCTTTCTCAGCCCGTCATATTGCTGATAAAGGGCTTCCGGCGGCAATGCGGGCCGTTCCGGGTCGATGCCAACGGACTGGAACCGTTCGACGACTTCAGTACTGAAAGTGTTTGCTGCCTGCTCACATTCATTATCCATAATGAGCAGGCTGTTATCAGGCAGATAGTCGAGAAAGCTGCAGGTCTCATCGAAGAACAGGGGCATGTAAAACTCAGTGCCGGGCGGGATATTGCCCTTACTGACTTCACTGTAGATCAGTGACTGCTGCGGGTCGCCGGAAAACTTCTCCCTGTAGGACTGGCGAAAGCGATTGATTCCTTCTTCAGTCATCGGGAATTCCCTTGCCGGAAGCAATTCAATCTGATTTACCGTCTCTGCTGAACGCTGGGATTCTGTGTCAAACAGGCGGATGCTATCGACTTCATCGCCGAACAGGTCTATGCGGTAGGGTTGTGCGCTGCCCATGGGGAACAGGTCGATAATACCTCCGCGTACGGCATATTCGCCATGTTCATAGACCTGGCTGACATGGCGGTAGGCGCCAGTTTCCAGTTGAAGCCTGAATTTGTCGACATCAAGACTGTCGCCACAGGCTAGGGAAAAACTATGCGCGGCGATATAGGCCTGTGGTGGTGTGCGCTGCATTAAGTTGGATATCGACAGTATGATGATGCCCTGTTTCAGAACAGGCAGACTGGCGAGCGTACGCAGGCGCTGTGAAATGATGTCCTGATGCGGAGAGAAACGGTCATATACCAGGCATTCCCAATCTGGGTAACTCAATAGCGGAATACTATTGTGCTGCCCCATGTAGAAGCGAATTTCCTCTTCCAGCGACTGTGCGTGGCGGTTGTCGGGTGTGACAACAATTATTGGTCCACTTTTCTGGCGTGCAGCAGATACGATTGCCAGCCCGAAACTGCTACCATAGAGCTCAGACCAGACCAGTGTCTGACCGGGTTTGACCGGCAGTTGAGGATTGAATATATCTGCCGTGACTGAATGATTTCTCATGAATTGTTTGATTCGTATGCCGATCTTTACGATGCGGGATTCTACCGCTTACAGGATAGTGATCAAAGGTGAAAGGTGAAAGGTGATAGGTGAAAGGTGAAAAATTCTGGGCGGTAGTTCCCGCTGCGGGAGTAGGGCGCCGAATGGGGGCTGATATTCCGAAACAGTATCTGAAGCTGGCGGGAGAAACCATACTGCTGCAGACGATGAAGAGGCTGGCCAGTTGTCCGGGGGTATCCGGTCTGTTTCTCGGGGTATCCGCGGGTGACCCGTACTGGCAGGAGATGTCTTATTCAGCCCCCTGGCTAAAATCAGTCTGTGATGGTGGCAGTGAACGTGCCGATACCGTCAGCCGAATACTTGATGATATGTCAGACACGGTTCAGCAACGTGACTGGGTGCTGGTGCATGATGCAGTTAGACCCTGTGTTAGCCATAAAGATATCCAGCTGCTAATGAAGCTTGCAGCCCGGCAGGATGGTGGACTGCTGGGCGAGCCGATTAACGATACGGTTAAACTTGCCGACAGTGCAGACAGAGTTAGGAAAACTATCCCTCGGGAGGGCCTGTGGCGAGCTCAAACACCGCAGATGTTCCGTTTTGGAGAATTACGGCAGGCGCTGCTTAATGCAAAAAGTAATGGCCTGGTAGTGACTGATGAGGCGTCCGCGATGGAATATGCAGGTTCTCATCCACTGATGGTAGCGGGCAGTCCCGAGAATATAAAAATTACCGTACCGGGTGATTTACAGTTGGCCGAGGTGTTTTATCAGAATCAGGAGTTGACATGATAAGAATAGGGCAGGGTTATGATGTACATAAACTGGTTGAAGACCTGCCATTAGTGCTGGGCGGGGTGTCTATTGAGTATGAAAAAGGACTGGCCGGTCACTCTGATGCGGATGTGGTAATACATAGTCTTTGCGATGCGCTTATTGGTGCTGCCGGGAAAGGAGATATAGGCCGGCATTTTCCAGATACCGACAGCAGCTATCACAACATTGATAGCCGGATCCTGTTGCGTAACGTGGTTTCCATGCTGGAGAAAGATGACTGGAAGATTGTTAATGCTGATCTGACTATTATCGCCCAGGCACCAAAAATGGCCCCGCATGTTCCGGAAATGTGTAGATTACTAGCGACTGACATGAAAATTGATGAGAATCAGCTGAACATCAAGGCAACAACAACTGAAACTCTTGGCTTCTGTGGCAGGGGGGAAGGTATTGCTGCTCTGGCTGTGGTACTGATTGAAGCTAGCGTAATGTAACGAGTTAGGGAGAATAAATAGCACAAATGGTGCGAGATGTTACAATCACCCAGGCTTTGATTTGACAATGCGCCGATCAGGTCATATCTTTTAAGAAAAAATGTAATAAAAACAAGTAGTAATATAATATTATAAACAAGTCACTTGAAAAGGTTCTCACATGGTAAGCAGGTTGACCCTGACAGATTGCGATTCGGTACCGGGTAAGGAAAAAATAAAGCCGCGCATGGCGGCTAATCTGATAAAAGATATGTCGGCAGCCGAGGTTGAACTGCCCGGATCGATACCAAAAGTCTCATTAATGATCCGTGCGATTACCTGCAGCAACACGAAAATAAAACACCGCCTGCTACTACTACGACAGTTACAGGAGCCGGTAACTAACATATTACAGGCGGTGCATGCCAGAAGAATCGGAATAACACTTCCGAATGCCAATGAAGATGTTAAATTACTGGGCGCTGTTGACGGGCTGCTGCGTGATCTTATTTGCGGTTATAACGCCATTATCGAAGAAGCCAGGGGCTCAATAGGTTTTATGCGTGCTGCCAGTAAATCCCAGTTTTCTGAGGCCTGTTATGGCTCAATTTCATTTCAAACGCGACGTCTAATATTGTCCTACGAGTCATACCGGCCAGTCCGGAAAGGTATCTGGTCGCAGATTCATTTGGTGTACAGCATTGCCCGCGAATGTGAAAGTGAAACCTTTCCTGTGAAAATTGAGACTTCTGAGGGTACATTCCAGTCATCTATTGAGCACATTTACAAGCGTGCAATACTGATTGGTCGCAGCGATCCCTATCATTTTTCTTTTCGCGGTGTCACACGATTATTTGAGTCCCTTGAAGAGTGGCCGGAAATGGTCAGGCTGACTCATGAAGCTGTTGTTCCAAAGGATTACAGTATGTTTATCATTGACCTGAACAGTGATTTTCCGGCTGCGCCCTATTTCCAGAATTCGGCTGAAGTTGCAGATGACCATTTTCTTATTCTTGATACCACGGAGTTAATGGAGCGTCTGAATAAGGAATTAAAATCAGTTATGCAAGGCATATCGGGTGGTTTGAAAGGGATTGACCAGGTGCAGGCCTTCGAGCGTATGGAAATCCTTCGTCATATCGTAGTCAGTTGGGGTATGCATCCTATTCGTAAGGCAGAGCGCGAAGATCTCAGCCAGGACTGCAAGATAGTTTTTGGGCTGACAAATATTTTCAGTATATTGCACCCCGACCTTGATGCTGATGAAGTGGATAATATTGATTTTGACTCAACTGCTGAAATACAGATGGTGCTGGGCGTCTTTCAGGAAAAATTTGGTAAGAGCCTGGATAGTAATTCGTTTGTTTCCAGCTGGAAGATAGTCAATGAAAGCACTGGTGGTTATAGCCTTAATCATACCGACTCCAGTACAAGAGAACTGCGCGTTGGCGATATCCTGGCTTTGCGGAAAAGTGGCGAACGTAAATGGAATATCTGTATAGTCCGTTGGGCAATGGAAGGCAATAATGGTCAACTGCAGGCGGGTGTTTTCAAAATAGGTACCAATGCTGAGCCCATTTCAATGAAACCACTGGAAACAGAAAAGGAATCTGTACGGCTGGAGTATACGGCTGCTCTGCATATCCCGGAAGCAAGCTCATTTTCAAATACAGATCTAATCGTTGCGCAGAAAACAGTTTATTCACCACACCGTTCATTGTATATGAGAAGAAGAGACAGGGATCATCTTGTCATTGCGACCAATCTTGTTGTTTCCAGTCGTTCAGTCGATGTCTTTTCTTATCGTTATGATTTAAAAGACCATCAACGCCCTATATCGCATCATGACACAAAACGCTTCCAGAACCTGGACGCGACGAACCTGTAGATCCCCCCGGGTTTTTAACCAGAACCCTTTCGTAACAGAATATAAACGGCACCCTTGCCACCATCTGCAGGTGTTGCTGAATGAAATGCCAGCACTGAATCGTGCTGCTGCAGCCAGTAATCTACACTTTGTTTTAACACTGGCACACCACCCACTGAGCGATAACCCTGACCATGAATGATTAGTATGCAATATTGCCCGTGCTGCTGGCATTGATGAATAAACTGCATCATCGATTGATGTGCCTGCTCGATTGTCTGCCCATGCAAGTCGAGCACATTCTCAAACTGTATCTTTCCCTGTTTCAGCTGGCGCATCAGCCGGTTTTGAATACCGTTACCCTGATAGCTAAGCACATCACCTGCTTCGATAGTCGAATTACCTGGCAGACGTAATGGTACTAAATCAAGTTCTGATTTTTCAGTAGCAGATTTTCTCACGAATGGCCTGGTTTTAGATTGCTCCGTGGCCTGCTTATTCTGTTGCAGAGGGGTAGCATCCGGGAAATGGCGGGACATGAAAGAAGGCGTGTCCCGCTTGTCAGACATGGCAGGTTAGATCTTTTTACTGCTGGCCAGAAAACGTTCAGCATCCAGTGCCGCCATACAACCAGTGCCGGCGGAGGTAACGGCCTGGCGATAGACATGGTCCATCACATCACCTGCAGCAAACACCCCTGCAACGCTGGTTGAAGTCAGATTGCCGTCACAGCCACCATTAGTTTTAATATAACCGTTCTCCATCTCTAGCTGATCTTTGAATATACCGGTATTTGGCGCATGGCCGATAGCGATGAAGACACCATGCACATCGATATCCTTTGTAGACCCGTCTTTCGTACTTTTCAGGCGAACACCGGTGACTCCTGCTTCATCGCCCAGCACTTCATCAAGGACATAGCTCCAGGCAATATCCACGTTGCCATTGGCGGCTTTTTCCTTGATTTCATCTGCAAGAATGGCTTCAGCTCGCAGTTCATCGCGGCGGTGTACCAGGGTTACTTTTGATGCAATATTTGACAAATACAGAGCTTCTTCGACGGCGGTATTACCGCCGCCAATAACAGCCACCGGTTTGTTTTTGTAGAAAAAACCGTCACAGGTGGCACAGGCAGAAACCCCGCGACCCTTGAATGCTTCTTCTGATGGCAGTCCCAGGTACATGGCAGAAGCACCAGTACAAATTATCAGAGAATCACAGGTATATTGTCCGCTATCACCTGCAAGCTGAAATGGCCGCTGAGAAAAATCGACACTGTTGATCTGATCAAACAGGATTTCAGTACCAAAGCGTTCGGCATGGCGCTTCATTCGTTCCATCAATTCAGGCCCCTGAACACCCTGGTCATCCCCGGGCCAGTTGTCAACCTCAGTCGTGGTGGTAAGTTGCCCCCCCTGTTCCAGTCCAGTGATTAGTACGGGCTTAAGGTTGGCGCGCGCAGCATAGACCGCAGCGGTATACCCAGCAGGTCCGGAACCCAGTATTAAAAGACGGCAGTGTCGGGCTTCTGACATATTATTTCTCCAGTAATTATTTAAGGAATCCCTGATGGAATCCCTGTTTGGCAGGCGGTTCCTGTGGTTAGTGTGGTATGTTACGTCATCGAAAATTGAAGGGCAAAAGTTAGGGCACCTCGAATGATTCTGTCCATTCCAGACTGGAATTCAAAACCAGTCATATCGAGGCGCAGATTGTACTTAATAGCCTGCTATAGAGAAAATTTGGAACGAAGAGATGACTGGTTTTGGTTTCAAGATGTGTGTTTATGAATTATTCGAGGTACCCTCAATATGAAGATAGGAATTCCAGTCGAAATAAAACCGTTTGAGCTGCGAATAGCCTTACTGCCAGCAGCGGTCGCTGAGCTGACAGCGCTCGGCCACGATGTTTTTCTGCAGACAGGTGCAGGTGTTGGTAGCGGTTATGATGACATGGCCTATATTGCTGCTGGTGCGAAGATTGTTAAAGACGCAGAGACTTTGTATGGCGAAGTAGAACTGATCGTAAAAGTAAAAGAGCCGATTGCTGAAGAGGCTGCATTTTTACGAGCAGATCATTTACTGTTTTCATTTCTCCATCTGGCAGCAAATCCGGCCCTGGCTAAAAGTTTACAGAACATTGGCCTGACAGCGCTGGCCTTCGAAACACTCATGGTTGACAATAACCTGCCCCTGTTGGCTCCTATGAGTGATGTGGCCGGCCGTGTTGCTGTGCAGACCGGCGCCACATTACTCTATGCCACGCAGGGAGGAGAGGGCTTACTTTTGGGTGGATTACCTGCTGCTGAGCGAGGGAATGTTGTTATTATAGGCGCTGGCAATGCTGGAGGTAATGCGGCAATTGTGGCTCAAAATCTCGGTGCGACAGTGACCGTATTTGATCGCAAGAGAGAAAAACAGGCCCGGATGCGCCAATTAGGTGAAAACGTAAGCGGTCTTTATCCTTATCCTGACGCGGTTGCTGCTGCGATTGAACATGCCGACCTGGTTATTGGTGCTGTTCTTGTTCCTGGTGCGCGTGCGCCTCATGTGATTAGCCGGGACATGGTTATTAGCATGAAGGCAGGCAGTGTCATTGTCGATATAGCCGTCGATCAGGGGGGGTGTGTCGAGACTACAAAAGCGACCGATTATTCTGCACCAACATATATAGAGGAAGACGTGGTTCATTTTGCAGTCACCAATATACCGGCCGCTGTACCGCGTTCTGCTTCACAGGCCTTAAGTGCCGAACTGATGCCATATCTCAGGCTATTGCTTGAAGAGGGGGTGAAAGGGGAAACCCTTGCAACGGCGGTAAACGTAGAACAGGGCAGGATTGTTCATCCTGCTGTAGAGCTATCATTGAGAAACTGATGCCACAGGCCAAACGAAAAAAAGTTAACAAAAAGAAAGAGCCGGTAATTACACCAAAAGTAAGAGCTGGATTGCGCGAAAGCATACTGTTCCTGCTCACTGTTGTTGCTCTGTTCCTGCTGATTGCCCTTGTCAGCTTTTCTCCTCAGGACCCGGGCTGGTCGCACAGCGCTGATACCGGCATGGTATCAAATCTGGGCGGTCGCGCAGGTGCCAGTTTTGCCAACCTGTTTCTGAACCTGTTTGGCCTGATGGCCTATCTATTCCCGATTATGCTGCTTTGGCTGGTAGTCCGGATTTACCGCCAGAAATCAGCCTCCCATGCCAAGGATATTCAGACCAGGGTAATCGTTTCCATTGGTTTTCTTCTTACCCTGATTGGGGGCTGCGGCCTGTCTCAGATGTATTTCAATTCGCCGGTAGATGCCAGCAGCTATCTTGCAGGTGGATATCTTGGCGGGGCTATTGCCAGTACATTGACCCCATCGTTTGGGTCGGTGGGAGGAACCTTGTTGTTGCTCGCCCTGTTTCTTTCCGGTGTGACACTTTTGACCGGTTTATCCTGGTTCTGGTTGATGGACATTACCGGTAAATACACCTTGCTCGCCTATGATCGTGCCAAGGGCTTATTGATTTCCCTGCAGGAGAAGAAGAAATCACACAGGATGCTGGAGCAGCGTCAGCTGAGTGTGAAAAAAGCGAGGCGGAGCCAGGAGAAGAAAAAGCCGGTTCGCATAGAGCCTAAGATTGCTAAACCTGAGCAGAGTGAGCGCAAGGAGCGTGAAAAGCAAACCGATCTGTTTTCGCGCCCTGCAGATGAATTGCTGCCGAGTTTGTCATTGCTGGATCCTGCTCCGGTACATGAGGGCGGCTATTCACGGGAAGCATTAGAAACCATATCGCGCATGCTGGAGCGGAAACTGCTGGACTTCAATATTGAAGTGCAGGTAGTTGAGGTTCAGCCCGGGCCCGTCATCACTCGTTTCGAAATTGATCCGGCACCCGGTATCAAAGCCTCGCAAATCGCTAACCTGGCCAATGATCTGGCGCGCTCTCTTTCCGTGGTTAGCGTCAGGGTAGTGGAAAATATTCCAGGGAAACCCTATATGGGTGTCGAAATTCCCAATGAAATCAGGGAAAACGTTGGCTTTATCGAAGGTCTTTCATCGAAGGCCTATGAGGATGCCGCTACTCCACTGGCAATTCTTCTGGGAAAAGATATCAGCGGTGCACCCGTCGTTGCTGATCTGTGCAAGATGCCGCATCTGCTTATTGCCGGGACTACCGGCTCGGGTAAATCAGTATGCATTAATGCCCTGATACTGAGTATTATCTTCAAATCCACCCCAAAAGACGTACGTATGATTCTGGTAGACCCGAAAATGCTGGAACTATCGGTATACGAAGGTCTGCCGCATCTGCTGGCACCGGTCGTTACCGACATGAAGAAGGCCGCCAATGCCTTGCGCTGGGGAATATTTGAGATGGAGCGGCGTTACAGGCTGCTGGCTGCAGTGGGTGTACGTAATCTTGCTGGTTACAATCGTAAAGTGGAGGAGGGTATCAAACACAATGCTCCATTGATGAATCCACTGGTAGAGCCTGGAAATGAACCTGAAGAATTAACGACACTGCCACATATCGTCATTATAATCGATGAACTTGCTGATTTGATGATGGTGGTCGGTAAAAAACTGGAAGAACTGATTGCAAGACTGGCGCAGAAAGCGCGTGCTGCCGGCATACACCTGGTGCTGGCAACACAGCGTCCGTCTGTTGATGTCATTACCGGTCTCATTAAAGCAAATATACCATCACGGATTTCATTTCGGGTACCGTCAAAGATTGATTCCCGTACCATACTTGACCAGGCCGGTGCTGAAAGCCTGCTGGGTATGGGAGATATGCTGTTTCTGCCGCCAGGGGCGAGTAATACCGTCCGTGTGCATGGTGCATTTGTTTCCGATGATGAAGTGCATCGCGTGGTATCGCAACTTACTGCAACAACGCAGCCAGAATATGACGAGACCGTACTGGAAGAACCGGAAACGGGTGGGAATTTAGCTGCAGATGGCGATGACGGTGAGCAGGATCCGCTCTACGATGAGGCCGTTCGCTGTGTCACAGAAAGCCGGCGCGCATCCATATCTTCAGTGCAAAGAAAACTGCGTGTCGGCTACAATCGTGCTGCACGCATGATCGAGACCATGGAAATGGCCGGTGTAGTGACTGCAGCAGATAATTCCGGCAAACGTGAAGTGCTGGCACCGAAGCCGGTCAAGGATTGATTTAGAAAAATGTTAACCGCCAAGACGCAAAGGACGCAAAGTTAAATATTTCTAATGTTTGCTACATACTATAAAAATCACAAATGGCTGTCAGGTGAAAATTAATCGAATACTGGTACGTGATGACAAAAAATTATTCACTTCTTTCCTTTGCGTCCTCGGCGTCTTGGCGGTTATATAATCTGAAAATCATGAAATTAATCAAAATTGTTTCAACCGCAATTTTTCTGCTATTTTCTGCGCCTTCTTTTGCTTCCGGGCTGGATGATCTGCAGCGGTTTTATAGTGAAATAAAAAGCTATTCTGCCAGCTTCGATCAGACTGTAATGGACGAAAAGATGGACCTGCTGGAGGCATCCAGTGGTGAGTTGTCGATACAGCGACCGGGAAAGTTTTACTGGCATT
>JAUWVE010000173.1 GCA_030617565.1 Gammaproteobacteria bacterium
TTATGGCCTGATCATCAAGTTTATCGATCGTATGCCTTAGATTCTCCTGTTTCGACAGGGCCTCGCGCAATTGTTTGAAATTCCAGCCTTCAATGAATGTGACTGGATAGTCGATAACTTTGCCGCTGGTGACCAGTAGCAACAACTCACTCATCGTGGCATCAGCAGGGATTTGATATTCACCCGTTTTCAGTGAAGCAGACAAACCTCTATAGCGCGCCCAGAACCTGAACGACCACGGCTCATTCAGGAGACCATCGGCCACCAGTTGGTCGGCGAAACCCCGCATTGAAGAGCCTTTCGCTACGGTGATATTGCGCGATTCATTGGTAAGCACTCTTTTCTCTGCATCCTGCAGCCAATCAATGGCTAGCAAACCACATAAAGACGAGGCGATAATAAGAAAAACAATCAGTCTACCGAGCATATGTCCGCCTCAAGTTTCTCCTGCAGTAAACGGGTATTGGCATTAATTTCAAATTGCAGCTCTTTTATGTCCTGGCATTTATACTGCACTACGGGCCAGATGCCTATCAGGCTATTGGTAACGAACAGACCATCACTGTGCTGCAGATCGCCGAGGTCTAGTTCACACTGCTCTACGTTCAGTCCATTTTCTTCGGCCAGCAAGATAATCCTCTCGCGACAAATTCCTTTGATCCCTGTATGTTCGAGTTGAGGTGTCAATAATCTGTTCTTCTGCCAGACAAAAAGATTGCTCATACAGCCCTCAATGATTCGATGTTTGTCATCCAGCATCAAACCTTCATCCCAGCCATTATTTTGACACTCTAAACGTGCCAGCACCTGTTCCAGTCGATTAAGATGTTTGATGCCTGATAACTGCGGTGATCCAGAAATTGGCTGCTCACAAACCCCCAGTACGATGCCCTGCTCTGCCTTTGATTGATGTCTAAGACCTGGAGTGAATATCATTATTCTGTTTGGAATGCTGTCGGCGGCTGCCGCATAACCGCTACTGGAATTCCCCCTGGTGACAATTATTTTAAGTGTTCCAGTGTCGCAAGCTGCCAGTAATTTATTAGCTTCCCTTTGCAGGTTCTTAACATCAGGCAATGTGGAAAAGTGTAAACGACGGCAGCCATCAAGCAGGCGATCAATATGCTGTTGCCACCAGACAGCTTTACCCTGGTGTATTCGAATGGTTTCAAACACCCCGTCTCCAAACTGAAGGCCGCGGTCGTTGACATTGATAGAAGATGACTCTTCACCGTTAACGAGTGTTTTTATCTGTTGTGTTTTCTTTGTCATGAATAATTCTAATTAAAAATACGATACAGGCCCTTTGCTTTGGAGCGTGTCTCTTCCAACTCCCTTGCAGGATCTGAATCTGCGACGATTCCCGCGCCAGCACGAAAACTGTAATGATTATTTTGGTGCGTGATTGTTCTAATAAGTATGTTCAGATCCATATCGCCATTGTGACACAGATAACCCACAGAGCCGGTATAGGCATCACGTGCCTCGGTCTCCAGTTCGGCAATGATTTCCATACATCGGACCTTCGGACAACCGGTAATGGTACCGCCGGGGAATACAGCACGAATAATATCTCCCGGTAATACCCCTGCTTTTAATTCTCCACTGACATCTGAGACGATATGGTGTACATGGGCGTAGCTTTCCAGCAACATGAGTTCATTGACCTGAATAGTCCCCGGGCGGCATATCCGTCCAAGGTCATTTCGTTCGAGGTCTACCAGCATAATATGTTCGGCGCGCTCTTTTGGGTGCATCAATAATTCAGCAGATAAACTCTTATCTGTATGCTGATTATCGCTGCGCGGATAAGTGCCGGCAATCGGACGTGTGCGGACAATTCCATTACGCTGTTCCAGAAGACGTTCGGGTGATGATGAAAGCAGAGTCGTCGTGTCATCCAGCCTTGCCCAGGCGGCAAAGGGTGCCGGGTTGGACTTCCGCAGTTTTCGCCATGCTTGGGTCACAGACAGGTCGTTATTACAGCCAGCATGCCATAATCGTGACAGATTGACCTGAAACACATCACCATCTCGTATGTAATCCTTTATCTGTTTAACGCTCTGCAGGTAAGAGTCGCCTTCTTCTTCCTCAATAGTACAATTAGCCGTTATATTTTCTACTGAATTGTTCGTTGTATTATTTGCCAGGAGCTTTGTATCTTTTATGATGAGCTCAAGCAGTTCCTCTGCATTTTCGCCTGAGGCAAAAGCGAAATCTTCTCCTGTCTGCCTGCTGCGAACGATCCCGGCAGGAATTTCAGTCATTGTGGCTCGGGGTAATTCAGGTGTGTGCAACAATGAACTCAATACAGGCTCTACTTCAGCAGCCAGTTCATAACCGAGATAAAGAAACCAGCCACCGCAGAAAGGCAATTCGTGATGATCAACACTGGCATCACTGTTTTTATGCTGCTGGTAGATGACATCGAGTTGGGTGAGAAATTGTTCTTTCCCTTGCTCAATGCCATCCAGCGTCACGCTACCATCTGGGCGGCAAATCAGTTTAGCTCCAGGAAAGGCAAAGAGAATATCAAAGCTACCCAGTTCGGTAGTCTCGCCTGAGTTTTCAAGCAGAAAAGGATATCGCTCAGGTTTGCTTTCTGCCAGATCAAAAAGATCAGGACAGTTGTTTAGTTGTCTTAGCAGACAGGGTGGCGCCACTTGCAGAGTATCAGCAGTTCTTTAGGACATGCGTGTCATGATTAACGCGCCATTGGTGCCGCCAAAACCAAAAGAATTCGACATGACGACATCAATCTTCATGTCTCTTGCAGAACCGGGCACATAGTCCAGATCACAATCAGGATCAGGATCGTCCAGGTTAATGGTTGGCGGAGCTACCTGATACTTTAGAGCCAATGTGGCATATACGGCCTCAATGGCGCCAGCCGCTCCGAGGAGATGTCCTGTCATGGATTTGGTAGAGCTGACCGCAACAGTTCCAGCGTGCGCACCCATTGCCTTTTTCATTGCCTGTGTTTCTGCTA
>JAUWVE010000239.1 GCA_030617565.1 Gammaproteobacteria bacterium
ATATGGAATTTATCGCACTAAACTGGGTTCTTATAGCAGGAATCTTTTTCGTCATATTCATGCTGTTATTTGAGCCACTGCGTATGCGCATGAGCGGCATAGAAACAGCAACTGTTTTTGATGCAGTTTCTTTATCAAATCACAAAGATGCAATATTTGTCGATGTACGCGAAAGCAAGGAAATGTCTACGGGTGTTATCAACGGCGCCTATCGCGTGCCACTTTCAAGCTTTGAAAAGAACAGTACTCAACTGGACAAATTCAAAGATAAACCTGTCATCGTCTACTGCCGGTCAGGAAACCGCTCGATCAGTGCTGGCAGCAAGCTCAGAAAGAAAGGCTTCAACCAGGTCTACAATCTGACCGGCGGAATTCTCGCCTGGCAGAAAGAAAAACTCCCGCTGGAAAGCTAAATGCCCAAGGTACGCATGTACTGCACCCGATTCTGCCCGTATTGCATCATGGCAATACGCCTGCTGACAAAGAAAGGGCAGGAAATCGAAAAAATCTACGTGGATGATGACCCTTCCCTTCGCCAGCGCATGATTCAGGAAAGCAGTGGCAGAACCAGTGTGCCACAGATCTTCATCGATGAAACGCATATTGGCGGTTACTCGGATATGGCGTTACTTGATCACAATGATACTCTGGGTGCCCTGCTCGAAGGCTAAAACAGCACAGCTGTTATTTGGACTTTCATCACCAGATAACAGAGAATATGGCGCTGTAATCGATCTAACACTGTCACAATCAGGAATACCATGAGCGAACAAAAAGAAATTAGTTTTAATCTGAAAAAGGTTTACGTCAAAGATGTCTCTTTTGAATCTCCGCTAAGCCCGCAAATCTTTCTCAATGAGCAAGCTCCTGAAGTTGATGTTCAAATGAACATCACTCATAGCAAGCTGGATGATGCCGATCTGTACGAGGTGGTATTGACCATTACAGTAACGGCCAAGAGTGCAGAGAGTAAGTTCTTCCTTTGTGAAGTGCAGCAGGCTGGTCTGTTCGAGGTGACAGGCGCTTATGATGATCTGGCCATGGTGCTGGAGATTGCCTGCCCTAATATCCTTCTGCCATATGTCAGAGAAGCCATTTCTGAACTGGTAGGTAAAGGAGGGTTCCCGCAATTGCTGATCAACCCAATCAATTTCGAAGCTCTTTACCACCAGAAAATGATGGCACAGCAATCAGACCAGAAACCTAACTAAACAAGACGATGAACAGCGCTGCTGCCAAATCACCTGTCGCTATAATCGGGGCAGGCTCATGGGGAACAGCCCTGGCTATGCATATCGCCAAGGGTGGACGTAAAGTCTACCTCTGGGGGCATGAACCTGAAGAGATGAAAGCCCTTGCAGCCGACCGCAGCAATGAGCATTTTTTACCGGGCCTGGCCTTCCCCGAGTACTTAGAAGTACTGGTAGATATTTCTGATCTGCCAGCTACATGCGATCATTTTCTTGTCGTTGTTCCCAGCCATGCCTTTCGTCTAGTATTGCGAACATTACTGCAGCTGCCAACACCTCCAGCACTTCTAGCATGGGGAACCAAAGGGCTGGAGAAAGATACCAGCCTGTTAATGAGCAACATTACCGATGAGGAGTTGCCTGCAGAAATCAAAACAGCAGTTGTTTCCGGCCCATCCTTCGCTGGTGAAGTCGCACGCGGTATGCCAACTGCAGTGACCGTCGCCTCCAAAGATAATGATGCCGCTGCCGAAGTCACTGCCTGGCTGCACCACCATCAGTTTCGTGCCTATACTCAGGAAGATATGATAGGCGTTCAGATTGGTGGTTCTATAAAAAATGTCATGGCAATTGCCTCAGGAATAAGTGATGGACTGGGTTTTGGCGCCAATGCCCGTGCCGCCCTGATTACCAGAGGTCTTGCAGAAATCACTCGCCTGGGTGTTAAATCAGGAGCTCAAATAGAGACCTTCATGGGCCTCGCAGGACTGGGCGACCTGGTCTTAACCT
>JAUWVE010000093.1 GCA_030617565.1 Gammaproteobacteria bacterium
GTGTGGTGGGCAGGCTACCGTGGCTTCGTTAACCAGATACCCGAAGAGCAGGCAGAAAAGTTTAAACAGGAACATCTTGATGAGGTCAATGAACTGGCTGGAGAAGGAGGCATCTACTTCAACGTAGAAGTTATCCACACCATTGGTGAAAAGGTCGCTTGAAGGGCCGATGATTTACGTTTTACGTTTTACGTTTTACGTATTAGGTGTTACGTCACTGCTGTCCCATAAAATGCATCACATATCGTCTCAAAATATTGCCGAATATAGAAAGAGAAAGGAATTAATCATTCTCGACATGAAAATGAAACTGAACAGTGTCGGCATAACAGAAGAATTTGATATTTGTGGGAGGCGCGCCATCGTATCCCGGCATCCTGCCTCTCACGAAACTTGTGCATCCATGCACATCGTCGCGGCGATAGAGCCTTGAATTTCCCTGACAATTCGCCCCGAGGGCGAGCCTCCCACAATCTTCGATAAGCAGCCAACAGTTTTTTGTGAGTGATCCGCTGCAGGGTGAATTAGATTCTTTTTGTGGGACAGCAGTGGTGTTAGGTAAAACATAAAACGTAAATCTTTCCTTTTTATCTGAATTTAGGGGTTTTTTTCTTTATAAAAAACAGGTTATACTCGCGAACGCTACATACTCTCCCTGGTTTTTGTCAGAAGTACGATCCAAACTCTCCTGTTGATTACCTCGTAAGATTTTGTAACACACTATATTTTTTTTATTTATTGAGGTATTTATCATGGCAACAGGAACCGTTAAATGGTTTAACGAATCCAAAGGCTTCGGCTTTATCACTCCATCAGATGGCACTAAAGACGTTTTCGTCCATTTTTCTGCTATCGCCAGTGATGGCTTCCGTACACTCGCAGAAGGTCAGGAAGTTACCTTCGACGTTGAAGACGGAGCAAAAGGCCCAACAGCAGTAAACGTACAGACCTGAACAATAGTTCACTCGAAGTACAAAAAAAGCCCCGCGTGTTCGCGGGGCTTTTTTTTGGCAGCAAGAAGACCCATCAGGAGATGAAAGCCTGTTACAAACCTCTACCCTGCAGCATCATCTGTAAGCATCATTTCTCTTAGTTCCTCTACTATATTGCGGTAGTCAGCTGCCAGTTGTTTGGCAACAATCATCTGAAAGTGATGCGGCAGGCGGGTGTTGTATTGATAAAGCAAATTAAATGCGGAACTCGGTAAAAAGGCGGCTTTCACTTTTCCTTTGGCATGACAGGATACCATAGGGCGATGGTGGGCTATCAAGCTATGCAGGCCTATCATGCCACCTTGGCCTATTGTTGAAACACGTTGTAGTCCACGTTCTGTATCTTTTTCGTGCGTGATTTCAACTTCACCTTCAAGAATTACATAGAAGGTATCGGTGCTGCCGTCCTCAGATATAAACAGATAGCTATCAGGGTAATCCTTTACCACCATCGACTGGCCTAATATTTTCAGCTCATCATTGGTCATTTCGCTAAATAAAGGAACGGATTGAAGATATTCATCAATGTTCATAGATTTATCTCTTTATGGCCATGCAGCTTCTGTAACATATCGCGCCCCCAATCAATGAGTCCAGGGTGTTTTCTGGAATCACTATCTTTATCCCCCTCAATATAAGCGAATTTGCTGAACAGTAATCTGTCAGCAACACGGCAACGTTCAATCATGGTTGAGGACAACATGCGTAAAATATTGCCTGTCATCTGCGGGTGCGGTCTTTCCAGCTTGCGGAAAGCATCATGGGGCAGAACAAGGAGTGTACAGTCATCAGTGGCAATGACAGTACTTGTAGACGGTCCCGGGTCAAGAATATTAACTTCACCAAAGCAGTCTCCTTTTTTATGTGTACCGAGACGTATGGTTTCTTTCTCACTGGTAATCTGGGAAACAAGCTTTTCGTCAGTGACAAGAAAAAGTGAATCGCAATATTCGCCATAAGTTGTCACAGCCTCTCCGGCATGAACGGTTCGAGTTTCCATCGCGGCCAGCAGGTCATCCAGCCCACCAGGGCCGCAGTGTTCAGCAATGGCAGGAAATTGCTCTCTGAATGCTGCAGCTGTCATGCTCATACTATGTACCTCATTAATTTTTTAATATGCGGTGAAGATTTTTTACTCGTTACATCTATATGCATACTATACCCCTTCCTAATATGGTCAGGGAACCTTTGACTGGTTTATTCCTCATAGCCCACCTTCCTGCGCAGGTCTTTTGTCCGGCCACGTTTTGTTTTACTGTTCATGCGTTTTTGCTGTGAGGATTTCGTTGGCCGTGTGGGCCTGCGCTTTTTCTTTATGACCACAGCATTACGGATCAGTTCAGCCAGGCGGCTCAGCGCTTCATCACGGTTTTTCTCCTGCGTACGAAACTGTTGTGCCTTAATGACAATAACGCCGTCTTTACTGATACGCTGGTCACTTAAGGCCAGCAGTCGTTGCTTATAGAACTGTGGCAGTGACGAGGCATTGATATCGAAGCGCAGGTGAATAGCCGATGAGACCTTGTTGACGTTCTGACCGCCTGCACCCTGGGCACGGATGGCGCTGAGTTCTATCTCATTTTCGGCAACGCTGACCTCGCTGGATATGTGTAAGTCCATGTGATGATTATAATAGGCTAAAGGTTAAAGTGAAAAGTGGCTGGCAATTTTGAATTTACTTCCCTCTTTCCTCTGCATATTCTATTTCTGTGTAAAAACGGCGACACCATCCCAATCGGAAGACGGCGGATTTTGACGGAAATTGATAATTCGTGCGAGGTAGAGTTGATATATCTTCCTGTCGCGATCACACACAATCAACTGATTCAAGAGTTTTTCTGCTACATCCCATTCGCGGGAGCGATACTGTGCAATAGCTACGTGGTATTGATCCAGTACAGATTTGCAGCTGCCTGATGATGTATCAGCTACTGATAGTGGTTCAAATATAGCGACGGGTTCAGTCTTCCCTTTGACCTGAACCAGATCAAGCTCACGAAAGTGGAGGTCCGGACATAGATCACGAGTAGACTGGCTGACGATAATCTCTACACCATATTGTTTGGTCAGCCCTTCCAGGCGGGATGCCAGGTTGACGCCATCCCCGATGACTGTGTAATTCAGGCGATTTACCGAGCCCATATTACCGGCGACCACTTTCCCGGTATTTATACCAATGCCGATGGATAGTGGCTGCAGGCCATCCTTCGCCAGTTCTTCATTTAACAGCCTCAATTCTGACAGCATCTCCAGTGCACAATTCACTGCCTGTTGTGGACTTTCCGGATGGAACACGGGTGCACCGAAGAGTGCCATAATGGCATCACCGATATATTTATCCACAACGCCTCCATGTACTTCCACCGAATCACTCATGTGAGTAAGGTAACGATTCAGTAGATCCAGGACCTCGTTGGGGGCGTGGCGTTCACAGAATCGGGTAAAATCACGTATATCTGAAAATAAGACTGTGACTTCACGTTCTTCCCCGCCGAGTTCTATTCCCTTGTTGAGCAGTTCATCGGCAACTTCCCGAGATACAACCTTGCCAAGTAAACTTTGTACTTTATCCCGCTCAGCAAGGCCTTCGACCATACTGTTAAAGGAATTCGCCAGCGTGCCTATTTCATCGCTGCGCTCAATTTTTACCCCTTTGCTGTAATCACCTCCCTCAATGCGTCTGGCTGTTTTGACCAGTTGCTCTATAGGGTGGCTGAGGCCTCGTGCGATCATAAGAGCGCCAACGACAGACATTGCAAGGCCGATACCAAACAGGGTCAGCATCAACACCCTTAAGCGAAGATAAGGCGCCAGAGCAGTATCCAGTGAGCGCTGTAAGATGGCAAGGCCTTGCCCAACTCCACCTTTTTGCACACCAAGCGCGAGTGAGAGATACTCCTCATTTTGCAGTAATAGATCGAATACCTGGTCGGTCGGTGCAGTTTTGCTGGCGATGGCCTCGCTTAACTGTAATTTTTCTTCGTTTTGCAGTGTAGAGCTGATGATCTGCCAGGATTTACCACTGCTGAGGTACAGCAGGCTAACTTCAGAGTGAGTGAACTCTCGCTGTTCAAGCGCAAAATTATCATTGATCACAAAACCAATCAGTATCCATGCACTTGGCTCCGGTGTGAACAGTGGTACGACAACCATCTGGTAAGCAACATTATCAAAGATCTGAATGGCGGAGGCTTCACCATGGCTGCTACCCATAGCCTGCTTGAGTAAATCTTTGAGTGCGGGTGCGGCCTTATGTTCGACGCTATGCATAGTGTCGGCAATAATTTCACCATCCATGGCCAGCAGCATCATGATGTTTGCACCCACACGTTGGCGGTGGTTTTCCAGTGCGGACTTGATGGTTTCAGGATCGTGCGTGGCAAAAGCTGACTTGAATGCAAAATCGCCGGACAGCAGCCTGACCTTTTCGGTCAAAATCTGTTCACGATCCTTGAGTGACTTGGCGAAGGTCTTTGCCGTTATCTGTAGTGTTTCTTCAAGGTGGAGCCTGGCATTCGATATATTGGCCTGGTTTACAGAAAAGAAGACCGCACCCAGAACTACGCCCAGCAGCGAGACAAGAAATACTAATAGGCGGGTCCTGAAGTATTTGAATTGGAACACACTAGTAGCCACCCCCCGCACTGGTAGGTGCCCTGAATGGAATCCATTGTTTCTTTTTTTCTACCGTAAAACTTACTGCTTGCGAGCCGGTATCTTTCAAGGCTACCTGTTGAGCAGTGCTATTGGTGTCGGTACTTTGTTGCGGGTGCCAGACGAAAATCTTGTAGTTGCCTGCGGGTAAATCCCTTAGTACGACATTACCGTTAGCATCAGAAATCCCAAAATACGGTGTATCAGTAATGAAAATATTTGCTCCCATCCAGTCGTGGATATTGCAGCCCAGTTTGACGACACCCGGTTGGTCGAATTTAATGGGATCGGCCGGTGTGCCCTTGTATAGCGGTATCTCAAAAGATTTAGCCGGTGAGAAAGAATAGACGTGATGACGAATTTTGTCATGATTGGGGAATTCAACACTGGCGCCAGTCTGGATAACTGAAACCCGGGGAACAAATTCCTTGTCTATTTGATCAACGATCTTCATGCCGGCATTTTTCTCAGCAGCAGACAGGCCCGCATCAGGAATAGCGTAGACCACGGCATTGCCTAATTGTGCTTTTCCATTTTCAGTAACAGAGGCACTAAGAGTGGCCGCGCCAGCAGGTGACGCCAGGAATGATAGCAGCAGACTCGTTGCGAATGAGAGAGTAGTTTTTTTAAGTATCATGACATTAATCCTCAGTAGCTGTACATGAAGCTGGCCCGGAATATCGTGTTCTGGTATTCAAGTACATCAGCCTTTCCAGTCAGGTAATCTGCACCAATATTGAGCGATGAATGGCGCCCGGTGGCGTAGCTCAGATCCAGCGAGGCACTATTACCATCACCATCGAGACGATAGACACAGCCGCCAAAGACCGCATCAAGCGTGATCGCCTTGACATCCTCTACAGCCAGGACTTTACCAACATTTCCCGTGGTGCAGGCGGAAATAAAATCACCATCGAAATGTCTGACTGCGCCCAGTAATAGCAGGCGGTTGGTCAGCAGGAAGTTGCCCTGCAATGAGGCTGTCCAGTGGTTCTGATCAAATACGTCTGAACTGATAGTCGGAACAATCTGTATACCCGGTTTGCCATTAGACTTGCTGTATTCCAGGCTGGCAGACATGTCAAAGCGCTCAGTGAAATGCTTGCCGGCAGCAAGTCCGAGATCACCGAAGCTGCCGCTACGGATATCTTCTTTTACGTCCATATAGCCGTATGTCAGGTAAGGGCTAATCCAGGCCGCTTTCAGCCCCACGCCTAATTTATGTATCACGGCGAGATTGCCACTGATAGCGACACTGTTCAGCAGGTCAAATTCGTCGTAGCGTTCTACTTCAAGGTCGGCGCTTAGTCGCAAACGCGATCGATCGCCCAATTGATAATATCGACCACCTTCCAGGGCGAGAAGCAAGACGTTGTCACTCTCTTCATCCG